>NZ_JBFULV010000058.1:0-44568 GCF_054049715.1 Rhizobacter sp. P5_C2
ACGCCGGCCCCACCGCCCACGCCCGAACCCACCCCGGCGCCCGCAATGCCCGACATGGGCACGATGTTCTGGGACGCCCCGTTCCCCGTCACGCTGCAGGACGAGCACTTCAAGCTGATCGACGCCAACGACGCGTTCCTCGAGTTCACCGGCTTCACGCGCGAGCAGCTGGTCGGCACCGACCCGCTCGACCTGCAGCCGCCCGAAGACCGCGCACTCAACCGCGCCTACCGCCAGCAGATGAGCGCCGTCGGCACGACCCGGCTGGTGCAGCGCCGGATGATCCATGCCGACGGCCGCGAACGCTGGTTCCGCGCCGCGTGGCGCGTCGGCAGCGATGCGCAGGGCCGCGCCCGCACCGTCAGCATCCTGCAGGACAGCACTGCCGAGCACATCGCGCGCGAACGCGCCGACCGCTCGGTGCGCGAGCTCGACGACTGGTTCGAGCTCAGCCCGGTCGGCATGGTGCTGTTCGACGAGCAGGGCCTGCTGGTGCGCAGCAACCCGGCCTTCGAGGCGCTCGCCGGCGACGTGCCGGTGCTGATGTCCGAGGCCTCGCCCGGCATCCAGCAGCTGATGGCCTGGCAGGACGGCAAGCCGCTGCCGCTGCTGCGCCCCGGCTCCAGCCCGGTCGAGACGCAGGCCTGGGTGCACCACGCCGGACGCCACGGTGCGCCCGACGGCACGCCGCGCCGCCTGCGCTCGATCGTGCGCTGCTACCAGAGCGGCAGCGGCCAGCGCCGCTACATGGCGATCGTCGAGGACCGCAGCGTCGAGGAGGAGCGCGACCTCGCGCAGATGCAGATCGGCGCGCTGATGGACACCGCCGGCGTCGGCCTCGCGACCTTCCAGGAATCGTCCGGCTGGGTGCAGCACGGCGCGGTGTTCGGCAGCGCGGCCGAATCGGTCGGCGGCGCGCCCGCGCTGCAGTCGATCCGCCGCGACGTGGTGCTGCCCGAATCGCTGCCCGAGTACGACAAGCTGCAGCAGGCGCTGCGGCTGGCCCAGCGCGCCGAGGTGCGCTATGCGATCCGCCACCCGGAGCACGGCCTGCGCTGGTTGCTGACGCGGGTCGAGCCGGCGACGCTCGCGTCGGGCAAGCGCACCACCTCGGTCGTCACGCTCGACATCACCGACCAGCACCAGACCCAGCAGCGCAGCGAGATGCTGCTGCGCGAGCTGACCACCATCCTCGAGAGCACCACCGTCGGCATCGCCTACCTGCGCGGCAACCTGCTGGTGCGCTGCAACCGGCGCTTCGAGGTGCTGCTCGGCTTTCGCGCCGGCGACGTGGCCGGCTGCAGCCTGCACGAGCTGCTGGCCGCGCAGCCGCAGGTGGGCCGGCTGGTCGCGCAGATCGACGAATCGCTGGCCGCCGGCCGGGTGCACGAGACCGAGATCGCGGTCGACACGCGCGGGCGCCCGCGCCACTGGTGTTCGCTGTCGGTGCGGCGTGCCGGCGAAGGCGAGGACGGCCAGGAGCTGATCGCGGTGCTGACCGACATCACGCGGCTGAAGGCGCAGCAGGCCGAGCTCGAGGCGCTGGCCACCGAGGTCGCGCTGCAGGCCGAGCGCACGCGGGCCATCCTCGATTCGGTGCTGGTGGGCATCGTCACCGTCGGCACCGACGGCATCGAATGGATGAACCGCTCGGCGCGCCGCATGTTCGGCGGCGACCTGGAGGATTTCATCGGCCGGCCGATGGCCACCGTCGCGACGCCGGAACCGGACCACCCGTTCCTGCGCACCGAGTACCTCGACGACCTGGTCGAGGGGCAGGCCGAGACCTTCGAATGCCGCGTGAAGGCGCGCGACGGCCGCGAGTACTGGGTGGTCGGCAACGCGGTCGTCACCGGGCGGCAGCTGACCTATGCGCTGCTCGACATCGAGCGCCGCCGCCAGGCCGAGGCGCGCATCGCCGAGGCGCAGTCGTCGCTGCAGCGCATCATCGAGGCGGCGCCGCTGGCGATCACGCTGCGCGATGCGCACACGCTGCGCATCCTGCAGGTCAACGAGGTGGCGGCGCGCAATGCGTCGACCCCGGCGGCGCAGCTGATCGGCCGCACGCCGGAGCAGATCTTCACGCCCGAGGTCGCCGCCGAGCGCCGGCGCGACATGGAAGACGCGCTGGTCGCCGGCCGCGTGACGCAGCGCGAGTACCGCACCGAGCTCGACGGCCAGTTCCAGGTGTGGGATGCGCGCTACCTGCCGCTCTCGGCCGACGGCCAGCCGGCCGACCAACTGCTGATGGTGGCCACCGAGGTCACCGAGCAGCGCGCCGCGCAGGAGGCCCGCTTCGAGGCCGCCATCGCGCAGCGCGAGATGCTGGTGAAGGAAGTGCACCATCGCATCAAGAACAACCTGCAGGGGGTGGCCGGGCTGCTGCAGCAGATCGCGACGCGCAAGCCCGAGGTGGCCGGCGTGATGGCCGAGGTGGTCGGCCAGGTGCAGGCGATCGCGCAGGTCTACGGGCTGCAGGTCGGCATGAACGGGCCGCTGCGGGTGCGCAGCGTGCTGGAGGCGATCACCGGCTCGGTGCAGCGCACCTTCGGGCGCACGATCGTGTTCGACGTGCAGGGCCCCGAGCCGCAGGCCTGGGCGCTGCCGGAGGCCGAGTCGATCCCGATCGCGCTGACCGTCAACGAGTTGCTGACGAACGCGATCAAGCACAGCGCCGGCGACGCGCCGGTGAGCTGCACGCTGGTGTGCGGCGACGACGGCGTGCAGATCGTGATCGGCAACGAGGGCCGGCTAAGCGAGGGCTTCAGCCTGGCGCAGTTCCCCGGCGGCGTGTCGGGGCTCGGGCTGGTGCGGGCGCTGCTGCCGCGGCGCAGCGCGAAGCTGTCGATCGAGGCGCAGGGCACGCGGGTGGTGGCGGTGGTGGATCTGAAACCGCCGGGGGTGGCGCTTTCAGCCACAATCGCGCCTTCACCGTCCCGCCAGCAGCATCCACCGTGACGAACAAAGGCAAGATCCTCGTTGTCGATGACGACCGCCTCGTGCTCGCGACGCTCTCGCACGGGCTTGCGCAGGCCGGCTACGACATCATCGATGCCGACAACGGCGACGATGCGATCCTGCTGGCGCGCGAGCACCGCCCCGATCTCGCGCTGCTCGACATCCGCATGGAAGGCAAGAGCGGCTTCGACGTCGCCGCCTACCTGCGCGACTACTGCCAGATGCCGTTCATGTTCCTGTCGGCCTTCGCCGACGACGACACCGTCGCGCAGGTGAACGCGCTGGGCGCGGTGGCCTACCTGGTCAAGCCGCTCGACATCCGCCAGATCGTGCCGGCCGTGGAAGCGGCATTCGCGCAGATCGAGCGCCGCGGCGGCGAGGCCGCGCCGCTGCCCGGCACGCTCGCGCACGAGGCACTGGCCCAGCCGGTCGCGATGGCCGTCGGCGTGCTGATGCACCGCTATTCGCTGCCGCGCGCGCAGGCGCTGGAGCGCTTGCAGCGGCTGGCGGCGAGCGAGGGCCACCCGCTCGTGGCGCAGGCCGAGCGCTTGCTTCAGGCGGTGGAGTTGCTTTCGGCTGGTTGAGCGACTGTCCGTCGCACCAAGACGGTCGAGATGCTCCCGCCCCGGATCGTCCCTCAGTGCCCGAGCCAGAACTGGAACCGCGCCCCGCGATCCACCTCGCCTTCGGCCCAGATGTCGCCGCCATGCCGGCGGATGATCCTGCGCACCGACGCCAGCCCGACGCCGGTGCCCTGGAAATCGTTCGCGCTGTGCAGCCGCTGGAAAACGCCGAACAGCCGGTCGGCGAAGCGCATGTCGAAGCCCGCGCCGTTGTCGCGCACCGTGAAGGCCGGCCGGCCCTCGTGCACGCCGGCCTCGAACCAGATGTGCGCGTCGCGGCACTTCGAGGTGTACTTCCACGCGTTGCCGAGCAGGTTCTCGAGCGCCACGCGCAGCAGCGTCGCGTCGCCCTGCGCATGCAGCCCGGGCTCGATGTCGACCTGCACCTCGCGCTGCGGCGATTCGCGCCGCAGGTCGTCGACGATGTAGCCCACCAGCTGCGACAGGTTGATCGGCTGGCGCGCCAGCGGCCGCGCCGACAGCTGCGACAGCGCCAGCAGCGAGTCGATCATGCTGCTCATGCGCGCGGCGGCGCCGAGCACGCGGTCGAGGTGGTCGTTGCCGATGCGGTCGAGCAGGCGGCCGTAGTCTTCCTTGACGATCTTCGTGAAGCCCTCGACCACGCGGATCGGCGCGCGCAGGTCGTGCGACACGGTGTAGCTGAACGATTCGTGCTCGTCGGACGGCGTCGTCGCTGCCGCCGAGCCGCCGGCCTGGCGGTGGAAGATCAGCAGCAGCTCGACCCCGGCGCGCGGCAGCGTCGGCGCCAGCCGGTGCACCTGCAGCTCCCAGCCCTCGGCGCTGCCGCTGGCGGTGTCGGCATGCAGCGTCGGCGAGATCGCCTGCTCGGCGAGTGGCCGCAGCCCGGCCGGCAGGCGCTGCAGCAGCTCGGGCCACAGCGGCAGCGAAGCGGGGTCGGCGATGTGCAGCCAGCGCTCGGCGGCCGCGTTGGTTTCGTACAGCACGCCGAGCTGGCCCGGCGGCGGCAGCGCGATGCGCAGCACCGGGTCGGCCAGCGCCTGCAACAGCTCGCTGATGCGCTGGTCGCCGGTGTCGGTCAGCTCGCGCGCGGTACCGACATAGCCGGCGAAGCGGCCCTGCGCATCGAGCACCGGCTCGCCCCGCACCGACCACAGCTGCCGCACGCCGGCCGATCCGGCCCGCCACAGCGAGGTGGCGCTGAGCGGCGCATGCTGCTCCATCGCGGTGCGCAGCGAGCGCGTCAGCGTGTCGTTGGCCTGGAAGTGCTGCCACAGCGGCGGGGCGTCGTCGGCGCCGGCAAAGTCGGCGAGTGCCGCGCCACGCGGCGGGCGCCATTGCACGACCCGGTGCTGCGGGTCGCTGCGCCACTGCCAGCAGTCGAGCGATTGCGCGACGGCCTGGCGCTCCGCCCGCTCGTGTTGCAGTGCCTGCTCGGCGCGGCGCAGCAACCGGCTCGACCTGGCGGCCCAGGCGCCGGTCGCGAGGGCCGCCAGCAGCAGCAGTCCGGCTGGCAGCACGGTCTCGAGATTCATCCGATCGATTGTAAGGAGTGGTTGCGCCGTGACATTGTGGGGGCCGACCCGGTTTCCAATGTGTCGGATGCCTCAAGTCGGTCGCAGCAGCACCGAAAGTGCTGCGAAGACCCCGCTCCCTGGGCGGGGTCCCCATTGGTGGGGTCCCCAAGGCTGTGCACGTTTTTCAGAAGTAGTTGACCCATGCCCGCTCCGCTGTCTCGTCTTGCTCAATGGTTCGGTGCCCGCCAGGCGCGCAAGGCGGTGAAGCCTGCGCCTGCCGTGCCCGCGGTGTCGGCGTCTTCGCCGGCAGCGGCCGCATCGGAAGAGCCGGCAGGCTTCGACTGGCTGGGCCTGCTGCAGCAGGCCGCGATCCAGGTCGATGAGGCCGAATCGCTGGCCGATGCGATGCACGCCGCTGCCGAACTGCTGGCGCAAGGCCTGGAGGCCGAGGGCCATGCGGTGTTGCGCGTGCTGTCGGTCGCCGGCGGTGCCGCCCAGTTGCAGGCCTGGGACCAGCCCGAGGACCCGCATTCCGCCCGCTTCACCGTGCACCCGCGGCTCAGCGCGACCGGCCGCGCGGTCGCCGAGGGGCGCATCTGCTTTGCGCCGATGCACGGCGGCAGCGCCAGCGTGATGGCGCTGCCGGTGCGCGGCCGCGACGGCACGGCCGCCGTGCTCGAGCTGCAGGGTGTGCCGGCCCAGCGCGACCTGACGGCACTGCGCCGGGTGCTGGAGACGGTGCAGCGCCTGCTCGACCTGCGCGCCGCGCGCCCCGACACGCCCCTTCCCGCCACCATTCCCATCCCGCTCGCCGCCCCGACGCTGCTGCCCGCCACGCCGGCGCCGGCCACTTCCGAGCCGGAGCTGCTGCAGCTGCTGATGGAGAACCTGCCGGCCAGCCTGTTCGTGCTGAACGCCGCCGATCGCCGCATCGTCGCGATCAACCTCCATGCCGAGCGCGAGTTCGCGAAGGGTCGCGAGCAGGTGCTCGGCAAGACCGTGCGCGATGCCTTCGGCAGCGGCATCGCGCTGCTTGGCGAGCCGGCCATCACGCGCGCGCTGGCCGGGCAGGACACGATCGAGAGCGAGGTGGAAGTGCAGGGCGAGGGCGGCCCGCGCATCATCAGCGGCCGCTGCTTCGCGCTGCGCCATGCCGACGGCACGCCGCGCCTGGTGATCGTGCTCGCACGCGACGTGACCCGCGAGCGCCGCGCCGAGCGCGAGCTGCACGAATCGCAGAGCCGGCTGCGCGAGTTCGCGCACACGGTCGAAGACAGCCTGTTCGTCACCACGCCGGCGCGCGACCGCTTCCACTTCCTCAGCGAAAGCAGCTACGACACCTGGGGCACGCCGCAGGACGAGTTCGAGCGCACGCCGAATTCCTTCCTGTCGCGCGTGCTGCCGGAAGACCGCCACCTGCTCGCGGCGCGCCGCGAGCTCGAGGAACAGCTGCAGCCGGCCGACATCCGCGTGCGCATCCAGCACCCGGTCAAGGGCGTGCGCTGGCTGCGCTCGCGCACCCGTTCGCGCCGCATGCCCGACGGCGAACTGCGCGTCTACGGCCTGGTGTCCGACGTCACCGAGGAGCTGGAGCACGAGAACGAGCTGAAGCGCGCGCGCGACATCGCCGAGGCGGCCAGCCAGGCCAAGAGCCAGTTCATGGCCAACATGAGCCACGAGATCCGCACGCCGATGAACGGCATCCTCGGGATGACCGAGCTGCTGCTGGGCACCGCGCTGAACGACCGGCAGAAGCGCTTCGCGCAGGCGGTGTACCGCTCCGGCGAGGCGCTGCTGGAGATCATCAACGACATCCTCGATTTCTCGAAGATCGAGGCTGGGCGGCTGGAGCTCGCGCCGGTCGATTTCTCATTGCGCTCGGTGGTGGAAGACACGCTGGAGCTGCTCGCGCCGCGTGCGCACGAGAAGGGCCTGGAGCTGAGTTTCCGCGAGGAACCCGGCATGCCCAGCCATGTGCACGGCGACCCGCTGCGGCTGCGCCAGGTGCTGACCAACCTGGTGGCGAACGCGATCAAGTTCACCGAGGCCGGCGAGATCGTCGTCGACGTGCGCATGCCGATGCCGGCGCAGTCGGCCGACCGCGCGCTGTGGCTGGAGTTCGAGGTGCGCGACACCGGCATCGGCATCGAGGACGAGGTGCTGCCGCGGCTGTTCAGCGCGTTCACGCAGGCGCACGGCGGCATGTCGCGCCGCTATGGCGGCACCGGGCTGGGCCTCGCGATCTCCAAGCAGCTGGTCGAGCTGATGGGCGGCGACATCGAGGTGCAGAGCGCGCCCGGCATCGGCTCGCGCTTCATCTTCAGCATGCCGATGGCACCTGCCGAGAGCAACGGCGGCGACACCACCTCGCCGGACCTGGAGCCGACGCAGATGCCGGCGCTGCGCGTGCTGGTGGTCGAGGACCACGAGACCAACCGCACGGTGCTCGACAACATGCTGGGCGCCTGGGGCATGCAGGTGGTGCTGGCCGAGGACGGCCGGCAGGCGCTGGCGATCCTGTCGGGCGCCACGCCGATCGATCCGCGCTTCGACCTGGCGCTGGTCGACATGCACATGCCGCGGCTCGACGGCATGGGGCTGGCCCATGCGCTGCAGGCGCTCGGCCCGGAGCGCCCGGGCCACGGCATGAAGATGATCCTGCTGTCGTCGGTGTCGTCGCCGGACGACGTGCGGGCGGCGCACCGGGCCGGCTTCGACCGCTTCGTCGCCAAACCGGTGCGCAAGGCCGAGCTGCGCCAGGCGATCCTGGGCATCTCCAGCCGGCGCACCGACCCGGCGCGCTTGACGCCCCGGCTGAACGCACAGATCCTTGTCATCGAAGACAATCCCGTCAACCAGGAGGTCATCGGTCAGATGCTGAGGGCGCTGGGATGCCAGTTCCAGGTCAGCGCCTCGGCGCTGGACGGCCTGAAGGCCTTGTGCGAGCGCCGTTTCGACCTCGTGCTGATGGACATCCAGATGCCCGGCATGGACGGCGTGGAGGCGTTGAACTGGTTCCGGCGCAGCCGCTCCGGACGGTTCAACTTCCTCACGCCGACCGAAACGCCGGTGATTGCCGTGACGGCCAATGCCCTGGGAGGTGACGAAGAACGGTTTCTCGAACTCGGTTTCGACGACTATCTGTCCAAGCCATTCCGCCAAAGCCAACTGCTCGCCATGCTTTCAAAACGACTGCGCCCCGCGGGGCCCGTGGATCCCGACAGCGCGCCCACCGGCGGTGTGGCCGCGCCCGCTGCCAGCCCGGCCGAGCCGGCCGCCGCACCCGATGGCGTGCTCGATGCCGGCGCCCTCGACCGCCTGCGCGAACTCGACCCGAGCGGCGAGAACCACCTGCTCGATCGGGTCATGAAGGCCTTCGATACCTCGCTCGAACGGCTCCTCCCCCAATTGCAGGATGCTCAGGCGTCTCACGACTTGACGGGCATCCGCCACGTGGTACACACGCTGAAGTCGTCTTCCGCGAGCATCGGGGCCCTCAAGATGTCTCAAATCTGCGCAGAAATCGAAGCCATGGTCCGCCGCGAGGCGACGCAGGGCATGGACGAGCGCATCGTGGCCCTGCAGGCCGAGGTGCCGATCGTCGTGGCCGCCACGCGCCGCCTGCTGGGCCGTTGATTCAATGAGCTCCAGCGCGCCGCTGTCCGACGACGATCTGCTCGGCCAGCCGCGCGTGCTGCTGGTCGACGACGACGAGGTCAACCTGCTGCTCACCGCGATCGCGCTGCGCGAGCGCGGGTTCGCGATCACCGAGGCCACCAGCGGCGAGCGGGCGATCCAGATCCTGGCCGACTGGTCGCCCGACGTGCTGGTGCTGGATGCGCTGATGCCCGGGCTCGACGGGTTCGAGACCTGCCGCGAGTTGCGCTCGCTGCCCGGCTTCGAGTCGATGCCGGTGCTGATGCTGACCGGGCTGGACGACGACGCGTCGATCACCCGCGCCTACGAGGCCGGCGCCACCGATTTCTTCGTCAAGTCGACGCACTGGAGCCTGCTGGCCGGCCGGCTGCGCTACCTGCTGCGCTCGTCGCGCACCCGCCAGGAGCTCGAGCGCAGCAAGTCGAAGCTGGCGCGCGCGCAAGACCTGGCGCGCATGGGCAGCTTCGACTGGCACCGCGGCCACGGCAACCCGCTGTTCTCGGTCGAGGGCCTGCGGGTGTTCGGCCTCGGCCCGGGCGACGCGCCCAGCATGCGAGCGCTGCTGCGCATGGTGCCCACCGAAGAACGCACCGGCTTCGTGACGATCCTGCACGAGGTGATCCGCCACAGCTCGGTGCTCGCCACCGACATCCCGGTCACGCTGCCCGACGCCCGCCAGCGCATCATCCACGTCGAGGCCGAGCCCGAGTTCAACGAGCACGGCAACCTGTCGGGCTACACCGGCATCGTCCAGGACGTGACCGACCGGCGCATGGCCGAGGACAAGATCCGCCACCTGGCCAACTTCGATGCGCTGACCGGGCTGCCGAACCGCCGCCAGCTGATCTGGCGCACCGAGCGCGCGCTCGAGCATGCGCGCCGGCTGAACCACCCGGTCGGGCTGCTGCTGATCGACCTCGACCGCTTCAAGGTGATCAACGACACGCTGGGCCACGGCGCCGGCGACGAATTGCTGATGGAGGTGTCGCGCCGGCTGCGCTCGTGCGTGCGCCATTCCGACCAGGTGATGGAGAGCGCGGTCGAGTCGATGGGTTCGCGTTCGCACCGCACGCTCGAGGCCGTCGGCCGGCTCGGTGGCGACGAATTCGTCGCGCTGCTGCCCGAGGTGTCCGACGAATCCGATGCCGAGCGGGTCGCCGCGCGCGTGCTCGACGTGATGCGCGAGCCGATCTTCGTCGGCGGCCAGGAATGCTTCGTGACCGCGAGCGTCGGCATCGCGATGTTCCCGCGCGACGGCCAGACGGTGGCCGACCTGATGCGCAACTCCGACGTGGCCATGTATTCGGTGAAGGCGCAGGGCCGCAATGCCGCGCTGCTGTACCGCCCGGCGCTGGCCGGCAAGGGCCGCGAGAAACTCGAACTCGAGAGCGCGCTGCACAAGGCCATCGAGCGCAACGAGCTGGTGCTGCACTACCAGCCGAAGGTCGACGTGCGCGGCGCACGCATGGTGGGTGCCGAGGCGCTGATGCGCTGGCAGCGCGGCGGCGTGCTGGTGCCGCCGGGCGATTTCATCCCGCTGGCCGAGGAGACCGGCCTGATCATCCCGCTCAGCGAATGGGCGATCCGCGAGGCGGCGCGCCAGGCCCGGATCTGGCAGGACAGCTTCGGCTTCGCCGACTCGATCGCGGTCAACCTGCCGAACCGCCTGTTCGAGCGCACCGACCTGGTCGAGCACATCCACCAGGCCGTCACCGCCTACGGCGTGCCGCACCATGCGATCGAACTCGAGATCACCGAGACGGGCCTGATGAAGGACCTGCAGAACGTGATCCCGACGCTGCACCGGCTCAACGAGATCGGCGTCGAGATCTCGATCGACGACTTCGGCACCGGCTACTCGTCGCTCGCCTACCTGACCACGCTGCCGATCAGCGAGCTGAAGATCGACCGCTCGTTCGTGCGCGATCTCGGCATGACG
This sequence comes from Rhizobacter sp. P5_C2, assembly GCF_054049715.1. Taxonomy (NCBI): domain Bacteria; kingdom Pseudomonadati; phylum Pseudomonadota; class Betaproteobacteria; order Burkholderiales; family Sphaerotilaceae; genus Rhizobacter; species Rhizobacter sp. P5_C2. Next base: position 10,674 of record NZ_JBFULV010000058.1, read on the forward strand.
CCGCAGAGTTCGGCGGTGGTCACCGCGATCATCGCGCTGGCCCGCTCGCTGGGCCTGCGGGTGGTGGCCGAAGGCGTCGAGAACATGCGCCAGATGGAAGTGCTGCACCGGCTGGGCTGCGGAATGATGCAGGGCTTCCTGTTCAGCAAGGCGCTGGCGCCCGAGGCGCTCGACCAGTGGCTTCAGCAGACGGTGCTGCCGCGCAAGGCGCCGTGGATCGTCGATGCCGGCGATGGCGACGACATCAGCGATTCGCTGCGGGCCGGCCTGGAGCCGCGCCCCAATCGCTACACGCCCAAATGACCGGGCACGGGTTCCGTGCCGTCCCCTTTCTTTTTGCCCTGACCTGATCGATGGACACCAAACCCCAGGCGCCGCAGACGCCTGCCGTGCTGGCCAAGGCCGCGCTGCGCCGCCTCGTGGTCGACAAGCTGGAGCCGACGCCCGAGAACTACGCTCGCGCCTACCAGCTCGAATCGGGCATCCAGCCGAGCTCGCCGCGTGCGCAAGCTGCCGCGGCGCCCCCATCCTCCACCGACAACGCGGCCCAGGCGGCCGCGCTGGCCGGACTGATCGAACGCATCGCCCGCGGCACCGAGCGTGGCGGGCGCAACTGGACCGCCGCGCGCAAGAAGGAAAGCCTGCAGCGCGTGCTGTCCAGCAGCCGCAGCGACGTGCAGCGCCTGCAGCAGCGGCTCGGGCAGCTGGTGGGCAGCTGGGAGAGCGACACGCTCGACGACATGGTCGAGGCCGATGACAGCCTGACGCAACCGGCGCCGCTCGATGCGTTGCCGCTGCCGGCCGCATCTTCCGCATCGGCATCGGTGTCGACATCAGCGCCGGCCATCGACGCCGCAGGCAGCGACCCGGCCTTCCCGCTGTGGCGTCGCGTCGCCGAGGGCCTGAGCGGCACGGTGCAGCTCGCGCTGCCACCGCCGCCGGCACCGAGCGCCGACCTGTCGCGCCAGTTGACCGAGCTGCTCGCCCGCCTCGAAGAGCCCGGCCCGGTACCGCTGCAGGCCGACGAGTTCGACGCGCTGTGCGACCGCGCGCGCCGCATGCTGCAGCACCGCCATCACTTCGTCGACCAGCTGGGCGGGCTGTGCCAGGAGCTCACCGCGAGCCTGGCCGAGCTGGCCGAGGACGACAGCTGGGCGCGCGGCCAGGTCGACGCGATGAAGCTGCAGATCGACGGCGGGCTCACCGCGCGCAGCGTGCGTTCGGTCAGCGAGCTGCTGGGCCACACCCGCGAGCGCCAGCAGCAGCTGCGCGAAGACCGGGCGCGCGCCCGCGATGCGCTGAAGCTGCTGATCAACCGCATGCTCAGCGAGCTGGGCGAGCTGGGCCAGCACACCGGGCGTTTCCACGAGAGCGTCGGCCGCTATGCCGACACCATCGAGAAGGCCGATTCGCTCGAGAGCCTGGCCGGCGTCGTGCGCGAGATGGTCGAAGAGAGCCGCACCGTGCAGTCGCTGGTCAGCCAGGCGCAGGGCCGGCTCGAGTCGGAGCATGCGAAGGCGGTCGGGCTGTCCGAGCGCGTCGCCGAGCTGGAAGGCGAACTGCGCCGCCTGTCGGAAGAGGTGTCGACCGACCAGTTGACGCAGATCGCCAACCGGCGCGGCCTGATGCAGGCCTTCGATGCCGAGCGGGCGCGCATGGAGCGCGGCCAGACCGAGCTGTCGATCGGCCTGCTGGACGTCGACAACTTCAAGCGCCTGAACGACGAGCTCGGCCACGCCGCCGGCGACACCGCGCTCAAGTCGCTGGCCGAGGTGGTCAGCAAGGCGCTGCGCCCGACCGACCTGGTCGCGCGCTACGGCGGCGAAGAGTTCGTCGTGCTGTTGCCCGACACCCCGGTGCAGGAAGGCGAGCAGATCCTGACCCGTTTGCAGCGCTCGCTGACCGGCGGGCTGTTCATGCACGAAGAGCGGCAGGTGTTCGTCACCTTCTCGGCCGGCGTCACGCTGTACCGGCAGGGCGAGCCGATCGAGGCCGCGCTCGAACGCGCCGACGAAGCGCTCTACGAAGCGAAGCGAACCGGTAAGAACCGGACCTGTGTCGGATAAAAGCCTGTCGAATCTACCGATCGCTTGTGTCCAACGGTGACGTGGAGCGGGCTTTCTGACAGGTGAGGTGCCCGTGTTCACCCTCTGGCGCCGGAAGAGAAATTCAGTTACAGGGACGGGTGGTGCTGGCACGCCTCGTGCGTGAGAGGTCCGTGACATTTTCAACGGACTCCTTCCCCCATGTTCGAAGAACGCAGCCATAGGCAGTTGTTCCTCGGTGCACCACCCTCGGTGACGTCCTTCATCGCCGCGGTGATGGAGCCGTTGCTGACCGTGCTGTGCTATCTCGCCGTCAGCAGCGCGTTCAACGAGCCGGTCGAACGGCCGGCGCTGACGCTGTGCATGCTGGTGCTGGTGCTCAGCTTCCCCGGCGTCAACCGCTTCAAGGACCGCAGCCTCAACGCGGCGATCGACATCCTCAGCGCGTGGATCGCGTTGCTCGGCATCCTGCTGCTGTGCGGCTATGCGACCGACAGCCTGAAGTTCTTCGAGTGGCGCGTGCTGGCCTGGTGGGCCGGGGTGACGCCGGTCGTGCAATGGGTCGCCGTGCGCCTCGGCAAGGAAGCGCTGCGCCGCCTGGCGTTGCGGCCGGAGTACCGCCGCAATGCGGTGGTGGTCGGGGCCGGGCCACTGGGCGCCAAGGTGCTGGAGTCGCTGAAGGCGCGGCGCTCGTTCGGGCAGGACTTCGTCGGCTTCTTCGAGGACCGCTCGCCGGATCGCCTGCACCCCGATGCCCGCGAGCATGTGAAGGGCCGCTTCGAGGACCTGGCCGAGTGGGTGCGCCGCAACGGCGTGCGCGATGTCTACATCACGCTGCCGCTGACCTCGCAGCCGCGCATCGTGAACCTGCTGGCCTCGCTGCAGGACACGACCGCGTCGGTGTACTACGCGCCCGACGTGTTCGGCGTCAGCGTGATCCAGGGGCGCCTGCAGGACATGGCCGGCCTGCCGGTGGTGAGCCTGCTGGAGTCGCCGTTCACCGGCACCAACGACCTCATCAAGCGCTTCAGCGACATCGTGATCGCGTCGCTGATCCTGCTGCTGATCTCGCCGGTGATGGTGGCGCTCGCGATCGGCGTGAAGCTGAGTTCGCCCGGGCCGGTGATCTTCCGCCAGAAGCGCAACGGGCTCGATGGCGAAGAGATCGAGGTCTACAAGTTCCGTTCGATGACGACGCAGGACAACGGCGCGGTGGTCAAGCAGGCGACGCGCGGCGATGCACGCATCACGCCGTTCGGTGCGTTCATCCGCAAGACCTCGCTGGACGAGTTGCCGCAGCTGATCAACGTGCTGCAGGGCCGCATGAGCATCGTCGGGCCGCGCCCGCATGCGGTGGCGCACAACGAGCAGTACCGCAAGATGATCCAGGCCTACATGGTGCGCCACAAGGTGCGTCCGGGCATCACCGGCTGGGCGCAGGTGAACGGCTTCCGGGGCGAGACCGACACGCTGGACAAGATGGCCGCGCGCGTCGAGTACGACCTCGAGTACCTGCGCAACTGGTCGATCGGGCTGGACCTGATGATCATCGTGCGCACCGTGCGGCTGGTGCTGTTCGACCGCAATGCATATTGATGGACTTGCATGAATCGCAGTAACGCTCTTTCTCCCGTGGTGGCATTGGTTCTGGCTGGAGGCGCCGCGACGGCTTTCGCCGGTGATGAATCCGACCCGTACGTGTTCGGCTTCAGCCAGGCGGTCTCGGCCGAGAACAACCTGTTCCGCGTGCCCGACGGCGAGGTGAGGTCGCGCGACGCGATCTCGTCGACCGGGCTGCGGGCCGCGATCGACCAGCCGTTCGGCCGGCAGCATTTCACCGCCGGGCTCGAGGCCAACGTCAACCGCTACAAGAACAACACGCAGCTGAACAACACCGACCACCGGCTGTCGGCGCGGCTCGACTGGTCGACCATCGAGCGCGTGTCGGGCGAGTTGACGGCCGAGCAGCGCAGCAGCCTGTACCGCTACGACCTCGACAGCCAGAACCGCTACACCGGCAAGAACCAGCTGCGCACGACGGGCGCCGGGCTGCAGGTGCGTGTGGGCGTCGTCACCGCGTGGACGCTGGAGGGCGGCTGGGCCGGCAACCAGAGCCGCTATTCGGCCGATGAGTTCAGCAACCGCGACGTGCGCCAGCAGACGGTGAACGCCGGCGTGCGCTGGGCCGATGCCGATGCGCTGAGCGTGCGCGTGGGCGGCCGGCACACCGAGGGGCGCTTCCCGAACTTCGGCGTCGAGCCCGACGAGTTCCGCCGCAACGACGTCGACCTCAGCCTGCTGGCGAAGCCGAACGGCCTGAGCACGCTGAACGCGCGCGTCAGCGTGACGCGCGAGACCCACTCGGTGCAGTCGCAGCGCGACGAGAACACCTGGACCGGCGCGCTGGGCTGGAACTGGCAGGCCACCGGCAAACTGAACTTCGACACCCAGCTGTCGCGCGACAGCAGCGTGGGCAGCAGCACCTTCGGCAGCGCGCTCAACGAGATCGATTCGAGCGACACGCGGATCAGCCACAGCCTGCAGCTGAAGGCCCGCTGGGACGCGACCGCGAAGATCCAGCTGACGGCGCAGGGCGGCTACACGCGCCGCAAGCTCGACAACGCCTTCATCGTCAACGGCGTGACTGCGCCGGCCGAGGGCGAGGACAGGACCGCCACCTACGGCCTCGGCATCGCGTGGCAACCGCTGCGCAGCCTGCAGTTCGCCTGCAACGTCGCCCGCGAGCACCGCCAGATCGTCGGCGACAACATCACGATCACCTACCCCTACAGCGCGACCAGCGCGAGCTGCTCGGGCCAGGTCAGCATCCGCTGAGCCGGCGCCTTGTCGGATGGCAGGGCGCGCAGCTTGCCGCGCCCTGAATGCATGCTGCGCCGCACCATGGGTGGGAGTTTCGCCCAGGCATGGACCATGCTGATGTGTCCATTTGAAGGCTGTTTGCAGCTTCTTGCAGGCAGTAACGAAGAGATACAGGGTGGGAATCGGCAAGCTTGGCATGCCGGTTGGTAGTTGCTGCGGCAAATTCGGCTTCTTTTGCGAGTCGAAGACAGGTTTGCCGTGGGGCTGCTCGGGCACGCAAGCTGCCTTGTACCCCGTGCGCCTCGATCTACCCCCCTCAAACTGGGGATGGGCCTTGAAAGTGGCGTGTGTCTTGCATAGGGGAAAGCACCTAATCACCAGGAGGTATTCAATGAAGAAGTTCCTTGTTTCACTGGCCCTCACCGCGATGACCTTCGCGACCGGGTCGGCATTCGCCAGCAGCGAGAGCTGCGACGATCCGCTGAAGAGCAAGCTGGGTCAAAGCTTCTGCTATGAGGTCTTCGACAACCTCGCGCCGGGGATGTACAACGTCAGCTTCGAATATGAAGCGTCGAAGACGGGTGGTCCGCTGGACCGCACGCTCGACTTCGCTTTCCTGTTCGACAGCCAGAAGGGTCCGGGCACGTTCGACCAACTGTCCGACTCGACGAAGACGACCGGCTGGAACACGTACTCGTTCGTGACGAAGGCAGGCGGCGACAGCTTCCTGATCTTCGCGCTGCTGGGCGTGTACCCGCAGAAGTTCAGCCTGGCGCTGCAGAACATCACCGTCACGGCCGTTCCGGAACCGGCGACGTACGCGATGCTGCTGGCCGGCCTGGGCGCGATCGTGTTCGTGTCGCGCCGCCGTCGTCCGCAAGAGTGAGTTTCGGCCTCGCCTGAGGCCGCTTCGAAAGGCCCCGCAGCGCAAACTGCGGGGCCTTTCTGTTTGGTGTTGCTGCTTGCGCGCAAAGGCGCGGGTGGGGAGGCTGTGGCTCGCCGGACGGTGCGGTCTTCGCCCCTCTCGGGGCGAAGACTCCCCTCCGCTGACTGGTTTCATGGCCCGTCGCCCAAACTCCCTCCACTCACTTCGTTCGTTGTGGTCAAACAGTGGGCGACAGTCAGTTCACGAACGCGCTTCGCGCGGGGCCATGAAACCAGCCAGCTCCGGCGCCCCGTCCCTATTGGCGCTCCACAGCCTCCCCACCCGCGCCTTTGCGAACACCGCCGTGCTGTGTTTGGGGGGAAAAGATTGAAGTGACCGACGAAGCGCGCGAGCGCTCGCATGCTCGTCGGTCACTTCAATCTTTTCCCCCAAACAAAAGCGGCTGGTGGTTAGCGGCGCGGGGGGTGAGGGGATGGGCTGGGGGCGATTTCTGAGGCGACGAAGAAGCTCGGGTCCGTGGGTGGCGCGCGCCAGCGCGCTTCGTGGACTGACTCATCGCCACTGTTTGACCACAACGAACGAAGTGAGTGGAGGGAGTTTGGCGATGCACCCACGGATCCGAGCTTCTTCGTGGAGTCGGCCCCCGGGCCGACCGCCTCGGCATGAGCCCCCAGCCCATCCCCTCACCCCCCGCGCCGCGCCGCGCCGAGCCAGACTCAGGCCCGTGCGTCAGACCAGCGCAACGTGCACTCTTCGTCGCCCTGGTAGAAGGTCTTGCCTCTGCGATCCACGCAATACAACGGCGCCACGATCATGTCGCTGAAGGTCTGGCCTTCGCCGATACGGGTGTACTCGAACAGCACGCTGTGCGCGAGCGTCGAGTTGCGGCGCAGGTGACTGCCGGTGCCGATCCACGTCGGCCCCTGGATCGTCACCCCCGGCTCGATCTCCACGCCCGAGCCGATGTACACCGGCCCGTTGATCGTCACCTCGTCCCAGGGCACCCGCGTGTTCAGCCCCACCCACACGCCCGGCCGCACCTCGCGCCCCGGCATGTCCATCTGCGCCACCTCGCCGCGCAGCACCCGCTGCAGCACGCTCCAGTAGTCGCTGACGCGGCCGATGTCGATCCAGTTGAAGAAGCGGCTCTGCGCGTAGAACGGCAGCTTGCGCTCCACCATCAGCGGGAACAGCTGGCTGCCGATGTCGAACACCGTGTTGCTCGGCACCAGGTCGAGCACCGACGGCTCGAAGATGTAGATGCCGGTCGACGCCAGCGTGCTGTGCGCCTCGTCCGGCTTCGGCTTCTCCTGGAACGACTCGACGTGGCCGTTCTTGTCGCATTTCACGATGCCGTAGTTCTGCACCTCGCTGCGCGGCACGTCCAGCGTCACCACGCTCGCGATCGCCCCCTTGCTGCGGTGCTCGAACAGCGCCGCGCCGAAGTCCAGGTCGATCAGCGCATCGCCGCACAGCACGATGGTCGTCTCGTCGAAGAAGCCCGAGAAGTCCTGGATCTTCTTCATGCCGCCGGCCGACCCGCACGGCTTCGGCACGATCTCGCCATGCTCGCGCGCGCCTTCGTACGAATAGCCGATCTCGACGCCCCAGCGGTGGCCATCGCCGAAATGGCTCTCGATCTTCCAGTGGTTGAACGCGACGTTCACCATGATCTGCCGCACGCCGTAGCGCGCCAGGTGCTCGATCAGGTACTCCATCACCGGCTTGCCGAGGATCGGCACCATCGGCTTCGGCAGGTCGCGCGTCAGCGGACGCACGCGCGTGCCCTGGCCGGCCGCGAGGATCATCGCCTTCGTCATTCGAGCCTCGCCTTCTGCAGCGGCAGCGCCGCCGCATCCTTGGCCGACAGCTGCGGCGCACCACCCACGTCGGGCCAGGCAATCCCGAGTTCGGGATCGTCCCAGCGCACGCAACCCTCGGCTTGCGGCGCGTAGTAGTCGGTCGTCTTGTAGAGGAAGTCGGCCGTCTCGGTCAGCACCAGGAAGCCGTGCGCCAGGCCCGGCGGGATCCACATCTGGCGGTTGTTCTCGGCGCTCAGCTCCATGCCCACCCAGCGGCCGAAGCTCGGGCTCGAACGGCGGATGTCGACCGCCACGTCGAACACCGCGCCGCTCGTCACCCGCACCAGCTTGCCCTGGGCATGCGGCGCGTACTGGAAGTGCAGCCCGCGCAACACGCCTCGCGCCGAGCGCGAATGGTTGTCCTGCACGAAGACCAGCTCGCGCCCGACCGCCTCCGCGAACACGCGGCCGTTGTAGCTCTCCATGAAGAAGCCGCGCGCATCGCCGAACACCTTCGGCTCGAACGCCAGCACGTCGGCGATCTCGGTCTGGATGACTTTCATCAGAACACCTTGTCGTGCATCAGCTGGAGGAGGTACTGGCCGTACCCGCTCTTGGCCAGCGGCTTGGCCAGGGCCTCCAGCTGCGCCGACGTGATCCAGCCCTTGCGCCAGCAGATCTCTTCGGGGCAGCAGGCCTTCAGCCCCTGGCGCTTCTCGAGCGTCTGGATGAAGGCGCTCGCCTCCAGCAGCGAGTCGTGCGTGCCGGTGTCGAGCCACGCATCGCCGCGGCCGAAGATCTGCACTTCGAGCGTGCCGGCCTCGAGGTAGAGCCGGTTCAGGTCGGTGATCTCCAGCTCGCCGCGCGGGCTGGGCTTCAGGCTCTTCGCATACGGCACGACCTTGTCGTCGTAGAAGTACAGGCCGGTCACCGCATAGCGGCTCTTCGGCTGCTTCGGCTTCTCTTCGAGGCTGATCGCCTGCGCCTGGTCATTGAACTCGACCACGCCATAGCGCTCGGGGTCGGTCACCGGGTAGGCGAACACCGTCGCGCCGCTGGTGCGCGTGGCCGCATCGGTGAGCCGGGTGCCCAGGTCGTGGCCGTAGAAGATGTTGTCGCCCAGCACCAGCGCGCTCGGCGCGCCGGCCAGGAACTCCTCGCCGATCAGGAAGGCCTGCGCCAGGCCGTCCGGGCTCGGTTGCACCGCGTAGCTGAGGTCCAGCCCCCACTGCTTGCCGTCGCCCAGCAGTTGCTGGAAGCGCGGCGTGTCCTGCGGCGTGCTGATGATCAGGATCTCGCGGATGCCGGCCAGCAGCAGCGCGCTGAGCGGGTAGTAAATCATCGGCTTGTCGTACACCGGGATCAGCTGCTTGCTCAGCGCGAGCGTCGCCGGATGCAGCCGGGTGCCAGACCCCCCAGCCAGGATGATGCCTTTGCGGTTCATGTGTTCTCCCAAACGAATGTGATCTTCAGCCCAGCACTTCGGTGAGCATGCGCTCGACGCCGGCCTGCCACGTCGGCATGCGCAGCCCGAAGGCCTGGTTCAGCTTGTCGCACGACAGCCGCGAATTCAACGGCCGCTTCGCCGGTGTCGGGAACGAGGTGGTCGGCACCGGCTCGATCGCCTCGGGCGCCACCTTGATCGCGTGGCCGCGTGCGCGCGCCCATTCGATGACGAAGCGCGCGTAGCCGTGCCAGCTGGTCTCGCCGGCGGCCACCGCGTGGTAGGTACCGGCCAGCTTCGCATCGGCGATCGCGGCGCGCAGCGCATGCACGCTGACGTCGGCCAGCAGGTCGGCCCCGGTCGGTGCGCCGACCTGGTCGTCGATCACCGTCAGGCGCTCGCGTTCGCCGGCGAGCCGCAGCATCGTGCGCGCGAAGTTGCCGCCGCGGGCCGCATAGACCCAGCTGGTGCGCAGGATCAGGTGCTTGCAGCCGCTGCCGCGGATCAGCTCCTCGGCCTCGAGCTTGGTCTGGCCGTAGACGCTGAGCGGGCCGGTCGGCGCGTCTTCGCGGCGCGGTGTGTTGCCGCTGCCGTCGAACACGTAGTCGGTGCTGTAGTGCAGCAGCCAGGCGCCGAGCGCGGCGGCCTCGCGCGCCAGCACGCCGGGGCCGGTGGCGTTGATCGCGCGTGCCAGCGTCGGCTCGCTCTCGGCCTTGTCGACCGCGGTGTGGGCCGCGGCATTGACGATCACGTCCGGGTTGACCGCACGCACCGTCGCGGCCAGCGTGTCGGGCTTCGAGAAATCGGCCTTCAGCGCACCGGGCGTGTCGAAGTCGAGCGCGGTCAGCTCGCCCAGCGGCGCGAGCGCCCGCTGCAGCTCCCAACCGACCTGCCCACCCTTGCCGAGCAGGAGGATCTTCATGCCGCAGCCGCCTCGCCGTAGTTCTTCGCGACCCAGTCGCGGTAGCCGCCGCTCTGCACGTTGGCGACCCAGCCGGCGTTGTCGAGGTACCACTGCACCGTCTTGCGGATGCCGGTGTCGAAGGTCTCGGCCGGGCGCCAGCCGAGTTCGCGCTCGACCTTGCGCGCATCGATCGCATAGCGGCGGTCGTGGCCGGGGCGGTCCTTCACGTAGGTGATCAGGCGCGTGTACGAACCGGCGGCATCGGGCTTCAGTTCGTCGAGCAGCGCGCAGATCGTGTGGACGATCTCCAGGTTGGTCTTCTCGTTCCAGCCGCCGATGTTGTAGGTCTCGCCGACGCGGCCACCGGCCAGCACCGCGCGGATCGCGCTCGCGTGGTCGCGCACGTACAGCCAGTCGCGCACGTTCTGGCCGTCGCCGTAGATCGGCAGCGCCTTGCCCGCGAGTGCATTGACGATCATCAGCGGGATCAGCTTCTCGGGGAAGTGATAAGGCCCGTAGTTGTTGCTGCAATTGGTGGTGACGACCGGCAGCCCGTACGTGTGGTGCCAGGCGCGCACCAGGTGGTCGCTGGCCGCCTTGCTGGCCGAGTACGGGCTGTTCGGCTCGAAGCCCTTGGTTTCGGCAAAGGCCGGGTCGGTCGGCGACAGCGAGCCGTAGACCTCATCGGTGCTGACGTGGTGGAAGCGGAACGCGGCCTTCGCGTCGCCTTCGAGCGTGCTCCACAACCCGCGTGCGGCTTCGAGCAGCGTGAAGCTGCCGTCGATGTTGGTGCGCATGAACGCGCCGGGGCCGTGGATGCTGCGGTCGACATGGCTCTCGGCCGCGAAGTGCACGATCGCGCGCGGCGTGTGCTGGGCGAGCGTCGCGTCGACCAGCGCGCGGTCGCAGATGTCGCCCTTCACGAACACATGGCGCGCATCGCCGGCCAGCGACGCGAGGTTCTCGAGGTTGCCGGCATAGGTCAGCGCGTCGAGGTTGACGACGGTCTCGTCGCTCTGCGCCAGCCAGTCCAGCACGAAGTTGCTGCCGATGAAGCCGGCGCCGCCGGTCACGAGGATGGTCATGAAGGGATCCCTGTCTTTACTTGGTGCGGCCGTAGGTGTCCTCGAAGCGGACGATGTCGTCCTCGCCGAGGTACGAGCCCGATTGGACTTCGATGATCTCCAGCGGCACCTTGCCGGGGTTCGCGAGCCGGTGCGTCTGGCCGAGCGGGATGTAGGTGCTCTGGTTCTCGCTGAGGATCATCACCTTGTCGCCGTTGGTGATCTCGGCGGTGCCGCAGACGACGATCCAGTGCTCGGCGCGGTGGTGGTGCATCTGCAGGCTCAGCGAGGCGCCCGGGTTGACCAGGATGCGCTTGACCTGGAAGCGCGCGCCGGAATCGATGCTGTCGTACCAGCCCCAGGGGCGGTGCACCTTGCGGTGCAGCGTGTGCTCGCCGCGGCCGCGCGCGCCGAGTTCGGTGACGATCTTCTTGACCTCCTGGCTGCGCGAACGGTCGCTGACCATCACCGCATCGGCCGTCTCGACGACGACCACGTCGCTCAGCCCGACCACGCTGACCAGCCGGCTGGTGGCATGCACCAGCGTGTTGTCGCTGTCCTGCAGCAGCACGTCGCCGACGCTGGCATTGCCGCGCGCATCCTTCTCGGCCACCTGCCAGACCGCGTCCCAGGCGCCGAGGTCGTTCCAGCCGGCGTCCAGCGCCACCATGCGGATGTCGAAGGCGCTGCCGGGGCAGCGCTCCATCACCGCGTAGTCGACCGATTCAGAAGGCACGGCAGCGAACTCGGCCTTGCCGGGGCGGATGAACTTGGCATCGCTGCCGCGGGCGGCCCACGAGGCGCGGGTGGCGGCCGCGATGTCGGGGCGGAAGTGATCGAGTGCGGCCAGCCACACCGAGGCCTTCAGCACGAACATGCCGCTGTTCCACAGGTACTGGCCTTCGCGCAGGTAGTGCTCGGCGGTGGCGAGGTCGGGCTTCTCGACGAACTGCGCGACCTTCGCGTCGGGCGTGCTGCGGATGTAGCCGTAGCCGGTCTCGGGGCGGTCGGGCGTGATGCCGAGGATCACGATCGCGCCGTCGGCTGCAGCGCGCACGGCGCGCTGCAGCGCGGCGGTGAAGGCGGCGGGCCGGGTGACGGTCTGGTCGGACGGCGTCACGACGAGGATCGGGTCCTGCCCGTTCTCGACCGCGGCGAGTGCCGCGAGCGTCATCGCGGGCGCGGTGTTGCGGCCTTGCGGCTCCAGCACGACGGCGGCGGGCTCGACGCGCTGGTCGCGCAGCTGGTCGAGCACGAGGAAGCGGTGTTCCTCGTTGCCGATGATCAGCGGGGCCTGCACCGCGATGTCGGCGGCGCCGAGGCTGGCGACGCGCTGCACCGCCTGCTGGAACAGGCTCTGGTTGCCCGACAGCACGAGGAACTGCTTCGGGAAGCCGGCGCGCGACAGCGGCCACAGCCGCGTGCCGCTGCCACCGGCCATGATGACGGGGAGGACGGACAGCGTGGTCGGCGGGGTGGTGGGCGTGGACATGGCGGTTTCGTTCCGAAGGTCTTGTTGTGGGGGCGTGGGGATGAATTATCGGCGTGCCAGCCGCTTGATCGCCGAGACGACGATCGGCGGCAGGATCTGCTTGAGCAACTGTTTGCTGCGGTCGCTGCGGCTCGCGAACAGGTAGGTGGACAGCATGGCTTCGCGCCGGTCTTCGCGCGCGAATCGGTTGGCGTAGTAGTAGGCCGCGATGGAGCGTCGCGTGACGCCTTCCGGCACCGCGAGCGGCTTCGAATGGCCGTGGTAGTGGGTGCGGCCGTGGCTCATCAGGATCGAACGACCGAACTCGGGCTCGACGGTGCTGACGCACTGCTTGCGGTCGGCGTCCCACAGCTCGAGCGCGCCGTGCCATGGCGGCTGCCAGTCCTTGTTGAGGTAGGTGATGAACACCATCTCGTTGTTCAGCGCGGTGCGCGGGTGGCGATCGAAATCCGCATGGATGCCGAACGAGCCGCCGGACAGCGTTTCGTGCAGGCCGCCGCCGAACAGGTGGGCATCGCTGACCAGATCGGCCACGCCGGTGATGTGCGACAGCGTGTGCAGGAAGAAGCTCGAGCTGAGCGTCCAGAAATAAAGCTGGCTGGCCGGCCCCATGCGGGCCCCGACGCGCGAACGCTCGACGCGCGCATAGGCATTGGTCTGCGTGCTCCAGTTGTCGCGCGGCAGCACCTCGAACTCTTCGCGCACGAGTTCCAGCAGGCGGGGGTTGAACCAGTCCTGCACGACGAGGTGGGGGTAGGGGGTGGCCGACTGCATGCGGGCTCGCAACTCGTCGAGGTGCGTGATGTCGGCGAGGCGCGGCTCGATCAATTCATCGAGCGACAAGCGCACGCCGCGGATCGTGATGAAGGCGGAATCGTCGATGAGTGCCTTCGCAACTTCGACCTCGACAGGCAGGGACATCATGGCTTCGCTCTCGTGCGCCGTGGGCAACGAGCGATCGTAAGCAAGCGCAGGGCCGGTGGAGAGGGGGCCCCCCCTGAATGGGCGATGTCTGCTTGTGAGCAGCTGTTGTGTGGTGTCGTCGCTTCTGCGTGTCGCGGCGGGTGAGGGGATGGGCTGGGGGCTCACGCTGGCGCGTGCCATCCCCAAAGCCGATCTTCTCCGTCGCCCCAGAAATCGCCCCCAGCCCATCCCCTCACCCGCCGCTAAGCACCAGCCGCTCTGGTTGGGGGGAAAAGATTGAACAGAAGGTTGAGCATGCGAGCGCCCGCACGCTTCATCCGCCCATTTGGTCTCTTTCACCCCCATCTCAGGAAGCACGCCCTTGTTCGCGCGCACCCGCATCGCGAGCCGCCGGCAGCCACTGCAGCAGCAATTGCTCGTACTGCGCCAGGATGTGGTTCCAGGTGAAGCATTCCTCGAAGCGGCTGCGGCTGGCCTGCTGCATCGCGGCCAATCGCGCCGGGTCTTTCAGTACGGCGTCGAGCGTTGCCGCAAAACCATCGGCACCGCTGAAGTAGCCCGCCTGCGGCCCGGCCACCCAGCGGTTGAATCGGTTGTCGTGCGCGATCACCGCGTTGCCCGCGCCCAGCGCCTCTACCAGCGACGGGTTGGTGCCGCCCACCTGGTGGCCGTGCACGTACGCCATGCTGTGGAAACGCAGCGATTGCACCGTCGGCTTGTCGTAGATCGCGCCGACGAACTTCACTTCGGGGCTCGCGGCTTCCTTTACCGCGCGGTGGTACGCGTTGTCTTGTGAATAGTTGCCGAGCACCGTCAGCGTCACGCCGCGCGGCGCGCGCGAGAAGCCCTGCACCACCTCCAGGATCGAGTTCTCCGGCTCGGGTCTGGCCACCAGCGTCAGGTAGCGGCCGGGCTCCAGGCCCAGGCCGTGCACCGGGCCGGTCGGCATGTCGCGCAGCGGGTCGGCCCCATAGGCGATCGTCGTCACCTTGTTCGCGTTCACGCGCGTGCTCAGGTGGTGCTTGATCTCCGGGTGGTCGGCCACCAGGTGGTTGCCGAGCCAGCAACCGGCCCAGTCGTTCATCCAGAACCAGGTCTTCGCGACACCGCCCCACTTCGCGCGCGACCACTCGATGCCGTCCATGTTGATCAGGTTCGGCACGCCCTTCAACCGCAGCAGCGTGCAGAACACCGCCGTGTTGTAGCCGAGCGTCAGGCACAGGTCGCGGTGCTTCGCGGCATGGCGCGTGGCCTGCCAGTCGAACAGGATCGTGCCCTTCGGCCCGGGCGCATCCACCGGCATGCGCACCCGCTCGACACCGCGCCAGCTGTCTTCGAACACCGGGCCGGTGCCGTCCTCCTGGCAGTACACGATCACGCGCCAGCCGCGCTCCACCAGGTACAGCGCCAGGTGCTCGGCAAAGGTCTCGAAACCGCCGTGGGCGGCCGGCACGCCGCGCGTGCCGAGGATGCGGAGGGTCTTGTTCATGGTCAGGTCTGGATGTGAGCTTGCATGCGGCCCGGTTCGAAAAAGCGGCGCACACCGTGCACCAGCACCTGCGCCGACTGCTGCCAGTCGAATTGGCGCACCTGCTCCAGGCCCTGCACGCGCATGCGCTCGCGCAAGGCTGCATCGCCGAGCACCTGCCGCAACGCGGCGGCCAGCTCGGCGGGGGAATTCGGGTCGGCATACAGCGCCGCCGCACCGCCCACCTCGGGCAGCGACGTCGTGTTGGACGTGATCACCGGCACGCCGCTGGCCATCGCCTCGGCCACCGGCATGCCGAAGCCTTCGGCAAACGCCGGGTACGCGAACGCCAGCGCATGCCGCATCACCGCCGGCAAGGCCTGGTCGCCGACGCTCGACAGGAAGCGCACGCGCTGCTGCAGGCCATGCTTCATGACCGCCCGGTCGATCTGCTCGTAGCTGAAGTCGCGCTGGCCGACGATCACCAGCGGCGGCGCATCGGCACCGAGCTCGGCATACGCATGGATCAGCGTCTCGTGGTTCTTGCGCGGCTCCAGCCGGCCTACCGTCAGCAGGTAGCCGCCGGGTTCCAGCCCGAGCTCGCGCACCGCGTCGGCGCCATCGGGGCCGGGCCTGAAGCGCTGCGGGTCGACGCCGTTGTAGGTGATCGCGATGTCATCCGCGGTCACGCCGTACAGCCGCGCGATCTCGCCCTTCGAGAACTGGCTCACCGCGAACAGCAGCTTCGCGTGCCGCGCCGCATGCCGGAACGTCAGCTTCGACTGCAGCACGAAGCTGCGCGGGAAGAACTGCGGGTGCGTCTCGAACAGCAGGTCGTGGATGGTGCAGGCACACGCGCCGGTGCGCACGAACGGCAGCCGGTACTGCATGTGCAGCAGGTCGATGCGGTGCTTCCACTGCAGCCACGGCAGTTGCAGCCCGAGACGGATCGGCGCGCGCTGGTGCGTCATGCGCACCAGTTCGACGTTCGGCGCACGGAACTCGGCGTGCGCCTCGCGCAGGCTGTCGATGCCGTCGAGCAGGAACACGAAGTCGATGTCCGGCGCGAGCCGGATCGCCTCGCGGTACAGCCCGAGGATGTGGCTGCGCGAGCCCTGGAAGATGCCGTCCCAGGTGTGGAAGTCCACGCCGAGGCGCGGGCGGCGGGTGGTCGTGATCGTCATCAAGGTGTGCGCAAGGTCGTGGCAGGAACGGCCGCGGGCTCATGGCCCGCACCGACGAGACGGCGGCTCAGCTCGACGTGGCGCATCGCGAAGCCCTCCGAGCTGAGGCGCCGATCGAGCAGCCGCTGCTGCGCCTGCGCGACCTGGGCTGCGCGCCGGCCCGGCGTCGTCACCAGCGCATCGATCGCGCGCCACAGGTCGGCCGCGTCGTGCGGCGCGCAGAACGCGATGCCGTCGTCGTCGAAGTAGTGGTCGAGCCCGCCGGCCCGCGTGGCGACCACCGGCACGCCGCGCGCGGTCGCTTCGAGCACCGCGGTCAGGCCGGAGGCGTGCAGGTTCTCGTGCAGCGGCACCACGACGCAATCGGCCCAGCCGTAGTTCGCGACCACCTCGGCCTGCGTCATCGCCTGCGCGCTGATGTTGGGCTGTGCCAGGCGCGCCGGAAAATGGCTCGAGCCGATCCGCAGCTCGACGCCGGCGCGGCCGCCCAGCGCCTGCGCGAGCGTCTCCCAGTCGCGGTGCCGGTCGTTGCCGAGCGCCAGCACGTGCAGCGGCCGCGTGCCGTCGAGTTCGGCCTGCGGCCGCTCGGTGGCGATCGGGTAGCTGTCGAGCGAGATGCCGAAGTCGACGATCACCTGCCGCTCGCCCAGGTCGAGCTCGCGGGCGCGCACCATGTTCAGCGGCGAGTGGAAGGTGGCCGCCTCGGCATCGCCCATCAGCCAGCGCACGAAGCGGCGGCGCACACCCGACCAGCGACTCCATTCGTCGACCAGCCAGATCGACTGCGCAATGATCGGTGCGGTGACGATGCCCGCGCGGCGCAGCAGTCCGACCCCCAGGTGCTCGTACTCGGTGTGCGTCCAGATCACGCCGGCGCGGTCGGCGTGCAGCAGCGCGCGGTTCGCCCACACATGCCGCAGGTCGAAGCCGAGCAGCTTGCGCAGCGCGCGGTCGACCAGGCCGAGCGCGCCCGGCCAGGTCGGCGTCGCGCGCGAGAAGCTCAGGCTGCAGCCCTGCTGCAGCGCATGGTGGTAGCCGTAGGGCGTCGCATCGGGCACCTCGCCGCGCGCATGGCGCTGCGCCCAGGCGGCCACGTCCAGGTGCCGCGGCAGCAGCACCGTCACGCGCAACGCGGCGGCTGCGTCAGGGGACGAAGACATCCTGAATCCTCTCCAGGTACTGCATGCCGAACTTCTTGGTCGGCTCGATGATCGAGCCCTCGCCATACTCGTTCCAGCAGCACAGCACGCCGATGCGCTTGGTGCGGTCGGGGTTGGCGTCCATCAGCGCCTTGCCGGCGCGCAGGTGGGCCTCGAAGGTGGCCGGCGTCGACACCGAGTTGTCGTGCCCCGGCTGCGAGCTGCCGCCCCAGGGGGTGCGGTCCCAGCCGGCCGTCATCGGAACGAAGTACGGCAGCTTGCTGTACTTCACGATCCAGTTCCACTGCATGCGGTAGTACTGGTCGAGCTCGTCGTAGCTCTTCGAGTACGGGGTGCGCGTCGAATCCTCGCCGGCGATGCCGAAGTGGTAGTTGTAGGCCGAAATCGCGTCGAAGCCGCCGTTGAATGCGTAGTCCCTGACCCAGAACTGCGAGGCCACCACGCCGAGCACGAAGTAGATGCCCGGCAGCCCGGCGGCGCTCGCTCGGGCCCGCGCGCGGGTCAGCATCGCCGCGGTCGTCGTCTGCATCGCGGTCGCCTGGCCGCGCAGCACGTCGGGCGAGAACACGAACATCACCGGCTTGTTGTCGATGCGCAGGTACTCCGGCCGCTTCATGTGGTTGGCGATCCAGAAATCGACCAGCGCATCCCACTCGGCCAGCGTCTTCGGCTCGGCGGTGTGGTTGGCCCACATCAGCGTGTACTTGACCTTCGAGCGCTGCGCCGCGGCCAGGTAGGCCAGCACCGAGGTCTGCAACGCCGGCTTCGCGTTCTCCCAGTACCAGTCGAAGATCACGAACGAGATGCCGGCATCGGCCATCCAGCCGAGCTGGCGGTCCAGCGTGACGGCCTTGTCGTCGCGGTACCAGCCGAGCATCGGCTCGCGGTCCTTCGCGAACGGCTTGATCGACGACCAGGTGTCAGGCTCGGCCGCGCCCTTCACGTTGGGCGACCAGCCGGGGTAGTAGTAGATGCCCAGCTGGTAGGGCGTGGCGGACCACGCCGACCACGGCGCCGCACAGCAGGCCAGCGCGAGGACCGCTCGAAGAAGACCGCGGGTAACCACGTTCATGGCTCATGCTCCCAGTTGCACGGCGAGGGCCGCCGATGCCAGTTGTTCGACCGCCGGGCGGCGCGAACGGATCTGCGCGCGCGTGTCGGCCAGTGCGTCCAGGCGCGCGCAGACGCAGCGGTACAGGCTGTCCGGATCGCAGACCTCCAGCGGGCTCAGCAGCGATTCCGCGCCGAGTCCGAAGTGGCGCAGCGCGCCGGCGAACTTGCCCTGGTACTCGACGGCCACCACCGGGATGTCGCGGCCGAGCGTCGCGATCATCAGGTGCATGCGGCCGGTCAGCACCAGGTCGAAATGCTGGCAGCACTGCTTCACGTCGGCCGCGGTGTACGGGCCTTGCGCGAGCAGCACGCGCGGCTGCACCTCGACCGGCAGGCGCGAGAACACGTCGGCCAGCATCTCGGGGTCGCTCGCATGCGGGCGGAAATCATGCGGCACCAGCACCACGCGGGCATCGCGCTCGTTCACCAGGCGTGCGATCGCGGCGGCCGAGGCCGACACGGCATCGTCGCGCTGTTTCGCCGTCAGCAGCTTCAGCGAATGCGGCGACAGGTTCCACGCGATCACCGGGCCGGTGCCGGACGGCGTTTGCGACAGCCAGGTGGCGACGCTGCGCTCCAGCGCGCTCGCGGCCGACGGTTCCAGCAGGAAGCCGAGGTCGGCCGTCAGCTTCACCCGCTCGCCCACCAGCTGCGCGACCCGCTCGCGCGACACCGCATCGCGGCACAGCAGCGTGACGCCCTGCGGCAGCTTGCGGAACGCACCGGCCATCGCCGGGTCGGGCCGGTCGTTGAAGCTGAAGCTGCACACCATCGCCGGCACGCCGCGGCGCGCCGCGAAACCGGCCACCTCGAGGCGCAGCATCGATTCGAAGCGGGAGTAGAAGCCGTCGAGCACGTCGGCGCCGATCACGATCAGCGCGCGCGCCTTGGCGAGCTCGTTCGCGACCGCACCGGCCTGGCCGAGGCGGCCCCACAGCGGCATCGCGGTGAAGGCCACGTCGCCGCCGACCGGCATGTCCACGCCGGGCCGGCACAGCACGCGGGCCGATTTGATGCCGGCCTGTTTCAGCAGCGTGGTCAGCCCGCCGACCAGCGCCTGGTCGCCGACCGAGCCGATCATCGAGTACGCATCGGCGATCACGATCACCACCTCGCCGGGCTTCGCGGGCTTCGCCGCGAACGGCCGCGCCAGCGTCATCAGCAGGCGGTAGGCCCGCACCATCATGCCGTCGTTCAGGCGCACCACGCCTTCCAGCAAGCGCACGCCACCGGCCCCCACCGCGCCGGGCAGCCGCGACACATGCCGCAGCAGCACGCGCGGCATCAGCGCGACGATCAGCAACGCATACAGCGCCGCGCTGATGCCCAGGCTCACCACCGATCCGACCACGGGATTGACACGGGTCTGCGCGAAGTTCGCGATGGCGAAGCCGACGGCGGCAGCGAGGACGGCGGCCAGCACCGGCTTGGCGATCTGACGGATGATGGGCATGGCTTGGATCTCCAGGGAGAGACGGATGACGCGGAAGATGATGGGCACCGCCGCCATCTGGCCGAACAACAGGCTGGCGGCAACGCCCGCGGGACCGAAGGGCAACAGCAAGGGCAGTACCAGGAAACTGCAGGCGCAGCGCACGATGCCGACCTGAACCATCGCGCCGGCCGCACCGGTTGCTTGCACCGCCGACGAATACAGCAAGGCGATGGTGCGCAATGCACCCAACAGGCACAGGATCTGGAACGGCGCGACCGCGTCGTGCCACTGGCTGCCGAACACCGCCGGCACCAGCACTGCGCCCGAGCCGCCGGCCAGCAGGAAGGCCGGCACGATGAAGGTCGCGGCCAGCACCGAGCGCGACGCGATCGCGTCGAGCAGCGCGTCGCGGTTGACCTGCGCGCGGGCGAACACCGAGATCGATGAATCCCACAGCGGTGCGGCCAGCAGCTGCGTCGCGGCGAGCTGCGCGCGGGCCGCAAGCGCGTAGTTGCCGAGCAGGGCCAGGCCCATCTGGCGGCCGACGACGAGCTCGACCACGCGGGTCTCGGCCAGGTCGAGCAGCTTGACGAAGGTGATGCGCGCCGAGAAGCCCGACAGGTCGTGCAGCGCGCGGCGGTCGAAGGCCCAGCGCGGGCGCCAGGTCTCGTGGCGCCACAGGATCACGGTGCCGGTGACGTGGAAGCACAGCTGCTGCAGCACGAAGGACCAGACGCCCAGCCCCATCAGCGCCGCGACGATCGCGACCGCGCCGCTCAGCAGGTTGGCGGTGGCGGTGCGGCGCGCGAGCGTGCGGTAGTCGAGCGAGCGGCGCAGCAGCCCGGCGGGCACTGCCGACAGCGCCATCAGCAGGAACACCGGCGACAGCGCCATGATCACCGGCTGGATGCCTTCGCTGTCGAAGGCGCGGGCGAACAGCGGCGCGCAGGTCAGCGCGAGCAGCACCAGCGTGATGCCGCAGGCCATCGTGGTCCAGAACGCGGCGTTGATGTGCTCGGGGCTCAGCGCTGCGCGCTGCACCAGCGCGTGGCCGAACAGCTGCTCGACGAAGATCTCACCGAGCGTCAGGAACACCATCGCGACCGCGAAGGCGCCGAACTCGGCCGGGCCGAGCAGGCGCGCGAGCGCGAAGAACACGACGAAGGTGATGCCGCGCGCGGCCCAGTTCTGCACGTAGGCCCACATCGTGCCGCGGGCGGCGGACATCTTGTGTTGCGAGTCCATCGGCACATTGCTCATGCGGTGGCCTCGCTCAGCGATGCCTTCACCGTCGCCAGCACGCGCTCGCGCCACGAGCGCGCCGAGAACGCAACGCCCGCATGCTGGCGCGCCGCCTCCGACAGCCGCGCACGCAGTGCATCGTCCGACAGCACCCGCACGATGTGGTCGGCAAAGGCCTGCGCTTCGTCGGCCACCATCGCATGGCAGCCGTCGAGCGCGCCGGTGCCCTCGACGCCGATGCGCGTCGACACCACCGCCGAGCCGGCGAGCATCGCCTCCACCGTCTTGATCTTCACGCCGCCGCCGCTGACCAGCGGCACCACGGTGACGGCGTTGCTGGCGTAGAACGCATGGATGTCGGGCACGAAGCCGCTGAACTCGACGCCGCTGCCGTCGCCGGCCTGCGCCGTCAGCGTGGCCGGCGGGTTGCGGCCCGCCACGACGAAGCGCGCCTGCGGCATGCGCTCGCGCACGCGCGGCCAGATGTCGCGCAGGAACCAGGCCATGCCTTCGAGGTTGGGTTGGTGGCCGAAGCTGCCGGCGAAGCCGACCTGGCCGGCCACGGCGGCGACGTGCGACCGCTGCAGCGCCTGGTCGTCGGCCAGCGGCAGCCCCATCGACAACGCGCGCGTGGCCGGGTTCAGCGCGTGCAGCACCTGCGCATCCTGCTCGGACAGCGTCAGCGCCGCGGCGAAGCGCGGGTAGTGGCGCGCCTCGTAGCGCGCCCACGCGACCCAGTTCAGCCAGTTGCGCGGGCTCGGCGCGCGTTGCGCCTGCCGAAAGCCCGACAGGCTGTAGGCGTCCTGGACGTCCATCACGCAAGGCACGCCGTCGCACAGCGCGACGTACTGCGCCATCTGCGGGAACTGGATCCACACCACGTCGGGGCGGAAGCGCTGCAGCATCGCGCGCAGCGCGGCTTCCATCGCCGGCGTGCGGCACAGCCGCGCCAGTTCGGGGGCGCCGAATGCGAACGAGCCGAGGCGCGCACGCAGCACCGCGCTGCGCGCGATCTGCAGCGGCACGCTGTCGACCTCGGCGCAGTGCGACTTCAGGCTCGCGAGATCGCGTGTGTCGCGTCCATCGCGCTCGTCGCCGTCGGCCCCACGGAAACCGAGGAACGCGACCGTCGCGACGCCGGCCAGCTCCTTCAGCTGGGCCCAGCACAACGCGGCGCCGCCGTTCGCGGAGCCTTCACCGTAGAGGAAGGGCGCGAGCAGCAGCACGCGCGGGGTCGATGCGACCGTCGCCGCGGGGGCCGGCGATTCAGGCAAGTTCATGCGTGGCGAGGGTGGACTGGTAGAGCGAAGGCGCGCGCGGCGGCGCGAAGACCGCGGCATGGCCGTGCATGAAACGGCCGAGCAGCGTGAAGACGAACAGGAAGAACACGACGATGTCGGGCTCGAAGTTGTACGGCAGGAAGAACGCGCAGACCGTGAAGCCGATCAGCACCGACCACTGGCTGCGGTGCACCCACAGCCCCGACAGCATGCCGCCGATCGACAGCATGAACAGCGCGCCCAGCGGCAGCCCCATGTCGAAGAACACCGCGAGGAAGCTGTTCTCGACGTTGTAGAGCGTGCCGCCGAACAGCGCCGCGCGCGCCCCGACCGTGCCTTTCGGGTAGCCGAGCCAGGCGTAGTCGTCCAGCGATTCGATCGCCATCACGAAGGACTTGTGGTGGCCGACCATCGACGGGTCGGTGCCGCTGAAGTTGAGCAGCGCCCAGCGGCTGACGGCGCCGTCGCTGTAGCTGTCGAGCAGCAGCAGGGCCACGCCCATCAGCGCGATCGAGACCGCGCCGGCCAGCACCATGCGCGTCAGGTTGGCTGGGCTGAACAGCACGCCGCCGGGCACGCAGGCCAGCACCAGCGCCGCGGTGCCGAGCATGATCGCCAGCCAGCTGCTGCGCGAGAAGGTGAGGGCGACCGCGAGCAGCGCGAACACCAGCGCGGCCGCCACGATGACGCTTGGCACCGGTCGCGGCTTGCGCGAGAACAGCACGCCGCCGACCAGCAGCGCATACAGGCCGAGCGCGAGGCCGAGCGAGTTCGGGCCGGTGGCAGGCAGGCCCATGCGCAGCCAGGTGCCACCGGCGATGTACCAGGCGCTTGCGAGCGGGCCGGTGCCGGTGTCGTCGCCCATCAGCGTGCGCAGCAGGCGCGGGCTGAGCTCGACCGCGGCGAAGATGCCGAACGCGATGAACACGACGAGCAGGCCGCACCAGAAGCTCATGCGCAGCAGCGCGCGCACGTCGTCGTCGCTCGCGCGCAGCACGATGCCTTCGAGCGCCACCGCGAACAGCAGCGGCAGCAGGTAGATGCGGGCGTAGTACAGGCCGGGGATGTGGCGGTCGTCGAACGCGGCGACGAACACCGTGGCCGAGATCGCCGCGATGCACAGCAGCGCCCACAGGTAGAAGCCGCGCGCCTTGAAGACATCGGTGCGGCTGATCGCGAACAGGACCAGCAGCAGCAACAGACCGTCGCGCAGCGGCGGGATGATGTTGGGCACGTGGGCCATGCCGAGCAGCGTCTTGCCGAACTGCGACAGCAGCGACACGAAGGCGATCAGGCAGAGGAGGCGGCCGGCGAATCTCATGGCGTCATCTCGCCACCACCGGCGTCTGCTTCCACCACGCCGCGAACGACTGCTGCGCCGCATTGAAGTAGCCGTTGCGCTTGTCGCGCTGCAGCGCGCGGCGCTCGGCGGTCTGCGACAGCATGGCCCGGCCGGCATGCGCCAGCGCCTTGGCCGAGAACACCAGCCCGAGCGACAGCGCGAGCCGCGAGGCCGCGCCGCGCCCGAAATGCTTGGTGACGAACAGCAGGTACGAGCGCAGCGTGCGCAGCACCGTCGCGCGGCCGGCCCAGGCCTTGCCCGCGCCTTCGTAGTGCGTGACCGTCACGTCGGCGCGGTAGCTGGCGCGCAGCCCGAGCTGGCGCACGCGGCGGCCGTAGTCGACGTCTTCGCAGTACATGAAGAATGCATCGTCGAGGCCGCCCAGGCGCTCCCACACCTCGCGACGCGTGGCCAGGCAGGCGCCCGACACCCAGTCGACCGACGGGCTCGACTGCGCATAGAAGCCGGGCCGGGTCTGCACGCGGCGGAACACGTCCGGCGTGCGCCAGTGCTTCTCCAGCCCCAGCCACGACAGCGCGATGCGCACCGGCGTGTGCTCGAAGCCGACCGAGAACTGCAGCCGCCCGTCGCCATACACCAGGTGGCAGCCGGCGACGCCGACCTCGGTCTGCAGCGCCTCGTCGATCAGCGCATCGAGGCTGCCGTCGCAACGCGTGTCGTTGTTCAGCAGCAGCAGCACGCGGCCACTCGCCTCGCGCGCGGCGCGGTTGTTGCCGCCGGTGAAGCCGAGGTTTTCGGTGGATTCGATGTAGCGGATGTCGGGCCGCGTGCGCAGGAAGGCCTGGCTGCCGTCGACCGACGCGTTGTCGATCACGATGACCTCGGCGCTGTGGCGCGTGAACGCGGCGCGGACGGTGTCCAGGCACTCGGGCAGGAAGCGCAGGCCGTTGTAGTTGACGATGACGACGGAGACGTCGGGCGGGTTCATGGGCATCTCGTCACGGGGCGGTGGCGGCGACGCTCGCGTCAGAAGGACCCTGCGACGGGCTCACCGGCCCGATCAGGAAGCGCCGTGTGCGCGGGTCGACCGACTGCAGCAGGTCGGCCATGAAGCGTTCCTGCATCGCGTAGGCCGGGGCGGTGTCGGTCGCGATGCTCGACACGCGGAACAGCAGGCCGTCGGGGATCCAGCCGCGCAGGCCCTGCTTCATGCGCGAGACCTGCTGCTGCATGCCGGACGGGATCACGTCGTCGCCGACGCGCATCCAGTAGCTGATCGGCTCGCTGCGCGGCCCGAGGCTGGCGAGCAGCCGCTGCACCGGCACGCGGCTCGCGTCGGCCTGCAGCGCCGCATGGCCGCCGCCGCGGATCTGGAAGCCTTGCGCCACGTAGCAGACCTCGGGCCGGTGCAGCTCGAGCTCGCCGGCCTGCGCCGCGCCGTAGGCGATCGACAGCATCACGCGCTCGCCGCTCGGGCCGATGTAGGTGCGCGTCAGCGTCTGCGCATACAGCGTGTTCAGCAGCGCGACCTGCTGCGGGTTGATCACCTGCGCGACCGTGCCGTTGTCGACACGCCAGCCGGCGAACGCGCGCGGGATCGCGGTCTCGAGCTTCAGGTCGCTGCTGAGCGCGGCCAGCCGCGCGCGCGGCGTGAAGGCCTGCGCGAGCACGACGGCGCCCAGCATCAGCGCGAGCGCCGCGGCAGCCCGCTTCCAGTTCGGAACGAAGGCCGTGCTCATGCCGCCACCTTGTGTCGCACGCCGAGCCGCAGCAGCGAATCGGCGCCGGTGATCAGCAGCAGCGCGGCCATGAACAGCACCAGCCCGGCAAAGCCGTGCAGGAAACCCTGGCCGGCCTCGTCGCCGAAGTGGTACGTGATGAGCGTCAGCACCATCACGCGGATCACGTTGGCGCAGAAGCTGATCGGCACGATCAGGATCGCGAGCGCGACGTTGCGGAACACCGATGCATGGCGTACCAGGTTCAGGTACAGCAGCCCGAGCGCCTCGAGCGTGAACAAGGTGTGCAGGCCGGCGCAGGCATCGGCCACCAGCAGCTGGTACTGGCCGATCTGCAGGATCACGCCGGTGCGGCTGATCGGGTAGCCAATGCGGTACAGGATGTTCTCGGCGACGTACGACACCGCGAGCTTCATCGGCTGCGTCAGCGCATCGACCACCGTGCCGGGCAGCGGGATCATGAAGAGCATGAAGAACAGCGGGAACCACATCCGCTTCAGCGCGCCCGGGCCGCGCAGCAGCAGCACCAGGCCGACCAGCATCCACAGCAGCGAGCCGATCTCGAGGATCAGGATGCCCTGCGAGCGGCCGAGCGCATACGACAAGGCCGCGACCAGCAGCATCGGCCACGCCAGCCAGGGGCGCGGCCGGTCGCCCGGCACCGACATCGCGGCCGGCCAGGCCCGCACCAGCAGCCAGATCGAGATGCCGAGCACGATCGGGCCGTGGCCCTGCTCGTCGGTGCGCCAGATGCCGTTCAGCAGGTCGAAGAAGCTCGGGCCGTACATGGCCACCAGGCCGAGCGCGGGCAGCAGCCACGGCGTGGCCAGCGCGCGCCACCTCGCGTCCGGTCCCGGGGTCGGCAAGGCGGCCATGTCAGTAGTCGTTGAGGACGACGCCAGCGAGCTTGGCGGGGCTTTCCGCCAGGCTGGTGACCAGGTCCTGCAGGCCGTTCATGTGGCACTGGTTCTTGCGCGCGATCGCCAGCGCCGAGCCGCAGCGCGCCGCGATCACGCCGGCATCGGCACCGTACGACGCAGCCGGCGTGTCGACCAGCACGTGGTCGAACTTCGACAGCAGCTCGCGCAGCAGCAGCTTGAAGGCCGGCCGCTCGACCAGCTCCAGCGGGTTCGGCGGCGTCACGCCGACCGGCAGCAGGAACAGGCTCGGCAGGTCGGGCACCTGGTGGATGACGTTGGTTTCCTTGCGGCCGCTCAGCACGTTCGACAGCCCGGCACCGTTCGGCACCGCGAACACCTCGTGCTGGCGCGGGCCGCGCATGTCGGCATCGACCAGCAGCGTGCGCCCGCCCAGCTGGGCCAGCGTGACCGCCAGGTTGGCCGCGAAGAAGGTCTTGCCGTCGCCCGGCTCGGGGCTCACCACCGCCAGCGCGCGCTTCGGCTCGTTGGCCGAGAACAGCCGCATCATCAGCTGGCTGCGGATCGCACGGAACGATTCGGCCTGCTGGCTGAACGGCTGCACCGCGGCGACCAGCTCGCGGCTCAGGTCGCGCCGCTCCTCGGGCGCATACGGGTAGTGGAACTGCTGCGACAGCGCATACAGCACGTCGTCGTCGCTCGCGAAGCCGAGCGCCACCGCCGCCTCGCCGAAGCGCAGCCGGTGCTGGCGCTGGTAGGCCAGCACCGTCTCGACCTGCTGCGACGACAGGTTCTTCAGCCCGGCAATGATGTCGCCGATGCTGCGGTCGTGCAGTTGCTGGCCGCCTTGCGGGCGGTCGGTGTAGGCGCTGTCCGCGCCGTCGCCCTGGCCGGAGCCATTGACGCCGCCGACGCCGTTCAGGCCGCGCGCGCTGCCGCCGAAGCCGGCCATTCCGTCTCTCATGTTCGCCATGGCTCAGCGCCCCCTCGTGCCGTTGGCGACGGCCAGTTTCGATGAAGCACCCGGCAGCCGCGCCAGCACCCGGTGTGGCAGCACGAAGCGCTGCTTGCCGCCGAGCAGCCGCTTGCGAATGGGCTGCGGAATGCTGCCGATCACCGGCAGGCCGATGGTGCGCACCAGGTCTTCCGGGCTGCGCACGCGGCGGTCGATCAGCTCGCGCAGCAGCGCGATGCCCACCGCCAGCATGCCGCCGAGGAACACCGCGACCAGCATGTTCAGCAGCAGCCGCGGCGACGAATGGCGTGCCGGCACCGAGGCGCGCGTCAGGATCGCGATGTTGGTCTGGTTGTTCTGGCTCTCCAGGCTGGTCTGCGTCAGCCGCGCGCCGACCGCGTCGTAGGCGCGCTGCGCGGCCTCGAGGTCGCGCTGCAGCACCTGGGATTCGTCGCGCTGGTCCTTCAGCTTCAACACCTTGCTGCGCTGCGCCTCCAGCGCATTGCGCACGTCGGCCTCGCGCGCCTTGTTGATGTTGTTGTTCACGCCCATGCTGCTGCTGACGCGGCGCACCTCGGCGTCGTAGCGCAAGCGCAGTTCGTTGATGTTGGCCTTCAGCTCCAGCACCTGCGGGTTGGCGTCGCCCAGGCGCGTGCTCAGCTGCTGCAGCTGGGCCTCCTGGCGCGACAGGTCGGCGCGCAGGCCGCCCACCACCGGGTTGTTGATGACGTCGGGCAACTGGTTCGGCGACAGCGCGGCCTGCTGCTGGCGGCTGGTCGATTCGGCGCTCAGCGCCTGCAGCGTGATCAGCTGCGTCGACAGCTCGTTCAGCTTGGCGTTCTCGACGTCGAAGCGTTCGTCGGTCGACACCAGGCCCTTGTCCTTCTGGTACGTCGACAGCTTGGCCTGCGCCTTCTCGAGCGATTCGCGCAGTTCCTTCGCGCGGCTGTCGAAGAAGCTGCTGTACTGCTTGGCCGGGTCGACGCGCAGGTCGAGGTTGGTGTCGATGTAGGCCTGCACGAAGGCGTTCGCCAGCGCGGCACTGAACTTCGGGTCGGGCGAGGTGTAGCTGACGTTCAGCACGTTGCTCTCGCGCGAGGGCTTCACGTCGAGGTGCTTCTGCAGCGCCTCGGCCAGCCAGGACTCGAAGTCGCCGGCGCCATCGGTGGCATCGAGCCACTTCGCGCGGCTCTCGGCGTTCTGGTTCAGCTTCATGTCGCGCACCACGCGCTGGGCCACGCGGTCGCTGGTGATGATGTCGACCTGGGTCGACATGTAGCCCGGCGTCATCATGCCGGCCAGCACCATGCCGGCGATCGGGTCGGGCGACTTGACGTCGATCACCAGCGCCGCGCTGGCGGTGTACTTCTTCGGCAGCAGCAGGCTCAACGCGAGCGCGGTGCCGAGGGTGAAGAGCAGCATCGCGAGCGCCGCTTTCCAGCGGGCCCGCAGGATGGACATGAATTGCGAGAAGGACATGGGCGAGGCTCGCAGCGGTGAGAGGTTGTGGTGGGGTTCTTCTTGTGGTGACTCGTCAGAACAGGCTTTCGCGGATGTAGATCACGTCGCCGTTCTGCAGCGCGTCGTTCATCCCGGGCTGCAGTTCCTCGACGCGGCCTTCGCCGTTGCGCCGGTGCACGCGCAGCCCGCGCGTGGTGCCGCGCTGTGTCAGGCCGCCGCCACTGGCGAGTGCCTGCATCAGCGTCATGTTGCTCTCGAGGCGGATCGCGCCGGGGCGTTGCACTTCGCCGTAGATGTAGATGGTGGGCATGCGCTCGACGTAGATCGTGTCGCCGTTCAGCACCACCGGATCCTGGTTCTGCGCACCGCCTGCAAATAGTGCCGCAATATCGACCTGAAGGCGGTAGGGCTGCCCGTTGCGGATACCGGTCAAGATGACAACATCGCTGCCGCCGGGCGCGATGCCGCCGGCCTGCGCGAGCAGCTCGCTCAGGCGCATGCCGCTGACGTCGATCGGGAAACGGCCCGGCCGGTTCACCATGCCGAGCGCCGAGGCCTGGTTGCCGCGCACCTGCGTCACCAGCACCGTCACTTGCGGCTGCTTGACGAAGTTGCCGGTGCGCAGGCCGTCGGCCAGCGCCTTCTCGACCTGCGGCACCGTGAGGCCGCCGACCGTCACCTGGCCGAGCAGCGGGAAGCTGATCTGGCCGGTGTCGGAGACGCGCGTCTCGATCGCGAGGTCGGGGTTCTGGTACACCGCGACGCGCAGCACGTCGCCGGCGCCGATCACGTACTCGCGCGGCTGCTTGGCGTCCAGCGGCACGGCCGGGGCGTTGCCGCTCACGATGGCCGCGGTGGTGGCGGGCGCGGGGGTCGTCTGCGCGTGCGCTAGGGACGGGCCGAGCGCGAGTGCAGTGAAAGCAGCAAGCAAGGCGGCGGCAAGCACGGCGACCGTGACGGCACCGGTCGCGCGTTGGGCAAGGCGATTCATCGTCATGGCGATAGCGGGTGTTTGCATCACTTCAGGTTCGAGAGTCCCTTGTTGACGGACGAGTCATCGAGCGTGTTGCTCGACGCGGCGGGGCTGGCTGCGCTGGTGGCCGAGACATCCGCGGTCGGCGTCGTGACGACCACCGGCGCGACGCCGTCGGCCGGTGCCGGCTCGCCGGCGGCCTGCGCGAACTTGCCCTGGTACTCGATGCGGGCCGCGGCGCGCAGCTGCTTGAGCTGCTGGTCCACCACCTGGCGCTTGCGGTCGACCAGCAGGTACTGCTGGATCGCGTTCTTCGCTTCCGCGGCGGCCAGCGGCGCGGGCTTCACCGACACGATGGTCAGGACGCGTGCGCCCAGCGGCCCGTTGATCACGTGCGACTGGCCTTCCTTCAGCGCGACCATCGGCGCGGCGGCCTGCATCGGCAGCGCGTCGGCGCCCTGCGTCAGCTGGCGCGTGCCGAAGCGCAGGCCGGCCACGCGCAACGCGGCCGCCACGTCGTCGGCGTTCTTCGCGGCATCGAGCTGCGGCTTCAGCGCCTGCTGCTGCGCCGGCGTGGCCTCGACCGCCGTCTCCACCAGCGTGTAGACGCGGCGTTGCGCGAACAGCTCCGGGTGCGCGTTGTAGTAATCGGTGACCTCCTTGTCGGTCGGCACCGCGGCGCTCTCGGCCAGCCGCTCGGCATAGGCCCGCGCCAGGATGTCGCGGCGCGAGGCTTCGATGGCCTGCACGACGCGCGGATCGCGGTCGAGGCGCTGCTCGTTGGCGGCCTGCAGCGCGAGTTCCTGGTCGATCAGCGCGTCGAGCGTCTTGCGGCTCGCGGTCTCGACCTGTTCCGGCTTCAGGTTGCCCTGGCGCTGCATCAGGAAGTTGATCTGGTGAACCGAGATCTCCTGCTTGTTCACCTTGGCGGCCACCTGCGTCGCACCCTCGCGTTTGCTGCCGCAGGCCGCCAGCACAAGTGCGCAGCACAGCACGACGCCAGCGCGCAGAACGGGTCGAATCGGGGTGGGCATGCGGGGTCCTGGCAAGTAACTTCTCCTCGCGTGCCGCCCGCCGCCGTGATCGATTGACCACGACTCAGGGAAGGCACCAATATGACAAAAACAGAAACCGGTATGAGCAAGACTGATGCCTGTGTGACGCAGTGCACGGTGTCCGGTTGCAATTGCGGAGCTTGGTTACACCCGGCGTGTCGACGTGACGCCCGGCAACCCCCTTGGATGAGTGGGGTCCCGCACAATCGCCCGATCGCAATTCGATGCAAGGGCTCGCGCATGACGATCGTGCTGGTGTTGACCGTGTTGCTGCTGGCCGGCCTGGCCGCGCTGGGCGTGATGAAGAACCGGGCGGCGCGCGAACCGGGTGCGGCACCGGTGGCGCGGCGGCCGCTGGGCAAGCAGGAGCAGCCGATGTTCGAGCGGCTGTGCGAGGCGTTTCCGGAGCAGCGGGTGCTGGCGCAGGTGTCGCTGTCGGCGCTGCTGACGGCGAGCCACCGGTCGACGCGCGGCCGCTTCGAGCGGCAATTCGCGAACTTCGTGGTGTGCAGCCGCGAGTTCGACGTGCTGGCGCTGATCGAACTGGACGACGCGAGCCACGCGCGCGATGCCGCCGAGGTGGCGGCGCGCGACGGCATGCTGACGGCCGCCGGTTACCGCGTGTTGCGTTTCAAGCGCGTGCCGAGCGAGATCGATCTGCGGACGGCGGTGCTGCGGGCGGCCTGACCTGGGACCACCTCGCGCGGTCCCGAGCCGGTCGCGGCGACAATCGCCGGTCGTTTTTGCCGATTCCGCTCTGAATTTCTTTCCCGATTTTTCCGACTCTTGCCTGTCACCATGTCGTCACGCCGTCTTTTCACCGTCCTGGGCCTGGTGGCCGCCACGCTGGCACTCGCCGTCGTGCTCAACCCGTCGGCCGAGCGACACCGCGACAGCGTGCGTGCCGCGATCGGCGAGCGCAATGTCCTCGCGAAGGCGCTTGGCCTCGGCTCGCTGGCCGCGCTGGTGTCGAGCTACCACTCGCTCGGCGTGGCGTCATACACCTCGGTGGACGGACACACGCTGTCGGTCGGCGTGATGGGGATGGTGTTCGTGAGGGACACGCCGTGACGGTGGTGTCGGCACGACTGTTCGATTTCATCGGCAGCTCCGAAGGGACATGGCGAGTCGATCGCATCGGCGCCGTGACGGGCGACAGCCTTCCCGCGGCGGCACGGTTGCAGGTCGTCGAGGCTGGCGGCGGGACCGAGCCGACCGGCGCGGCGTGGCAGTTGCGCGGCATCACCAGCAACGAGCGCTATGTGGAGCGCTCGGAGAAACAGCAACTGCTCGCCCGGCAGCCAGCGCTCGGCCGCCCCGAGGCCACGCGCGCTGCGCTGATCCCGATCCGCAAGAACGCGGCTTGGTGGGCCATGACGCAGGACGAGCGGCGCGCCATCTTCGAGGCGCAATCGCGCCACATCGCGATCGGGCTGGACTACCTGCCGGCGGTGGCGCGGCGCCTGCACCATTGCCGCGACCTCGAAGCGCCGCAGCCTTTCGACTTCCTGACCTGGTTCGAGTACGCGCCGGCCGATGCCGAGGCCTTCGAGGCGCTGGTGGCGGCGCTGCGGGCGTCGCCCGAGTGGGCGTACGTCGACCGCGAGGTGGACCTGCGGTTGAGCCGCGGCGCCTGAGGTGCATCGACGTCGTTTCCGACATTGCGCAGGACTTTCTTCATGACCGAATCCACCCAATTCCGACCGGCCGCCGTGGCCGCCCTGACCGTCGCGCTGACGTTGGCCACCTCCGTGGCCCATGCAGCCGACGGCGGGCCGCCGCTGAAGTTCTCGCTGGGGGGCGGCGTCACCGCGGGGGGCGACAACCTCGTCGAAGGCTCCGGTGCCGAGATGGACGCCGGCCGCGGCCTGCAGGTGTTCGCTGGTGCCGAGTACTGGGTGGCCGAGCCGTTCGCGCTGCAGATGAACCTCGGCTTCCAGATCGACCGCCGCAAGGCCGCCGGCGGCACCTTGCGCTTCCAGCGCTTTCCGCTCGAGCTGATGGGGCTGTTCGCGGTGACGAACAACCTGCGCTTCGGCGCGGGCGCGCAGTTCGTGTTCGGCACGAAGCTGCGCGGCAGCGGTGACGCGAGCGCGCTGAACCAGGACTACCGCCACGCCACCGGCCGCGTGCTCGAAGGCGAGTTGCTGATCACGCCGCACTCGGCGGTGAAGCTGCGTTACGTGAAAGAGAACTTCACGCCTTCAAGAGATGGCGCCCCGAAGATCAAGGGCGACCATGTGGGGCTGATGTACACGCACTACTTCTGAGGATGAGCTGATCAATTCAATGCCTGGCGCCGACGGCTTCTCTGCGAACGCCATTGCACCGCGGCGAGCGCGCGTTTCCTCGGGTTTCGAACGACTGGCGAGCTCGTCTTGACCTTCAGGGCGCACTGACCCCTGCAGGCCTGAGCAGCGGCCTCTTGGCGATCACGAGGTTGGCCAGCGCGAACAGGCTGTACATGCGCGCCCAGTTCTTGGCCAGCCCGCGGTAGCTGACCTTCTTGTGGCCGAACAGGTTCTTGACGATGTGGAACGGATGCTCCACCCGCGCCCGGATCTGTGCCTTCTTGTGTTCGACCAACTCCGCCAGGCACTTGTGCACCCCGTCGGCTTGCGCGTTGGCGATCTCTTCTCGCTTGGCTACGCCCGTGTAGCCCGAGTCGGCATGTACGCGGCGCTCCTGGCCGTGCAGCAGCGCATGCGTGTTGGCCACGTCGCGCTCGTTGGCCGAGGTCACATGCACGCTGCGCACGAGGCCCGAGTCGGCATCCACGCCGATGTGCGCCTTCATGCCGAAGTAGTACTGCTGGCCCTTCTTGGCTTCGTGCATCTGAGGGTCCGCACAACGCCGACCACGGCACCACGCGCTCCATCTCGCCCGGGAACTTCTCGCGCCTCGTCTGGCGCTTCTTGCCCGAGTGCTCCAGGCTCGCAAAGCTCGTCTGTTTCATGCCTCCATCCTCGCCGTCCACCGCTCATTCGGCCATCGAGATCTGCACGAATAAATCAGCGGTTCCCTAGTCTTACTGTGTCACAAGAGTAGTTTTTCTCGTGCCCTTCCGCAGCAGGGGCACTGCCCGAGGCGGGCGATCAGCATGTAGCTGAGTTGATGGCGCAGCGTCGTGATGGAGTTGCTCACGTGACGCTGCGCGCGCAGGACTGCCTCGGGGGATGTAATCCTCGGGAAGGGCAGGCACTTTGCGTTCGATGAAGTTTTTTTTGCCGCCGACGGGCTTGTCGGCGATGAGTCGTTCGGTCATCAG
>NZ_JBFULV010000059.1:0-44437 GCF_054049715.1 Rhizobacter sp. P5_C2
ACCAGCGCCTCGGCCGCCTCGCGGGCCGAGCCGTCGCGTGCCAGTGCGGCYAGGCGGCGCGGCGCGAGCAGGCCGTGCACGCCATCGCTGGTCAGCACGAACAGGTCGCCGGTCTGCAGCTCGGCCTGCAGGTAGTCGACGCGCACGCCGTCGTCCAGCCCGATCGCGCGGGTCAGGCGCCCGCGCTGGTCGGGGTGGTCGAAGCCGTGGTCCTGCGTCAGCTGCACCAGTTCGTCGCCGCGCAGCAGGTGGGCACGCGTGTCGCCGACGTGCGCCAGCGTGAAGCCGTGGCCGCGCAGCACCAGCGCGGTCAGCGTGGTCATGCCCATCGCGTCGTGCGCGCTGCGCTGGCGGCGCCGGTTGTGGTCGACCAGCCAGCGGTTCTGCGCGGCAATCACGCGGTCGAGGATGGCGGTGGTGTGCCAGGTGTCGGGCGCGGCGAAGTAATCCTGCACGACGCTCATCGCGGTGGTCTGCGCCGCCTCGAGGCCGAGCCCGCCGGACGACACGCCGTCGGCGATCGCCGCGATCAGGCCGCGCGCGGCGTCGTTGCCGTCGGGCACGAGGCAGGCGGCGAAATCCTCGTTGCGCGGGCGCGGGCCCGCGAGGCTGAAGTGACCGATCTCGACGTCGAAGCTCATCAGGAAACCTTTGTGCTACGCACGCCGGTATGTGCCCTTGGGGCGGCCCGGCGGGCACATGGGCCGCAAGCGTACCGCGTGTCCGGCTGGCCCCCCTTTTGCTTTTATCGCTGCGCACGCAGCTGGAACTGGAGCTTCACATGAAGAAGATGAAACTCGTGATGGTCGGCAACGGCATGGCCGGCGTGCGCACGCTGGAAGAGCTGCTGAAGATCGCGCCCGACCTGTACGACATCAGCGTCTTCGGGGCCGAGCCGCACCCGAACTACAACCGCATCCTGCTGAGCCCGGTGCTGGCCGGCGAGCAGACGCTCGACGAGATCGTGCTGAACCCGCTGAGCTGGTACGAGGAGCACGGCATCACCTTGCACCTCGGCAAGAAGGTGGTCGACGTGGACCGCCTCAAGCGCGTCGTGCGCGCGGCCGACGGCACCGAGGAAAGCTACGACCGGCTGCTGGTGACGACCGGCTCGAACCCGTTCATCCTGCCGATCCCCGGCAAGGATCTTGAAGGCGTGATCGCCTACCGCGACATCGCCGACACCAACACGATGATCGAGGCCGCCACCCGCTACAAGCATGCGGTGGTGATCGGCGGCGGGCTGCTGGGGCTGGAGGCCGCCAACGGCCTGATGCTGCGCGGCATGCAGGTCAGCGTGGTGCACGTGGCGCCGTGGCTGATGGAGCGCCAGCTGGACGACACCGCCGGCAAGCTGCTGCAGAAGTCGCTGGAGGCGCGCGGCCTGAAGTTCCTGATCGGCGCGAACACGCAGGCGCTGATCGGCGACCGCGACGCCGGCAAGGGCGGCCGCGTGATGGCGGTGCAGTTCAAGGACGGCACCGAGGTCCCGGCCGACCTGGTCGTGATGGCCGCCGGCATCCGGCCGAACACCGAGCTCGCCGAAAAGATCGGGCTGCATTGCAACCGTGGCATCGTCGTCACCGACACGATGCAGACGGTGACCGACCCGCGCATCTACTCGGTCGGCGAATGCGCGGCGCACCGCGGCATCGCGTACGGGCTGGTGGCGCCGCTGTTCGAACAGGGCAAGGTGTGCGCGACGCACCTGGCGGAGTTCGGCATCGGCCGCTACACCGGCTCGCAGACCTCGACCAAGCTGAAGGTGACCGGCATCGACCTGTTCTCGGCCGGCAACTTCATGGGCGGCGCCGATTGCGAGGAGATCGTGATGAGCGATCCGTTCGGCGGCGTCTACAAGAAGCTGGTGATCAAGGACGACAAGCTGGTCGGCGCCTGCATGTACGGCGACACGGTGGACGGCAGCTGGTACTTCAAGCTGCTTCGCGAGGGCCGCACCATCTCCGACATCCGCGACAAGCTGATGTTCGGCGAATCGAACATCGGCGACACCGGCCACGAAGGCCACAACAAGGCGGCCGCGATGGCCGACACCGACGAGGTGTGCGGCTGCAACGGCGTCACCAAGGGCACCGTCTGCAAGGCGATCAAGGAGAAGGGCCTGTTCACGCTGGAGGAGGTGCGCAAGCACACGAAGGCGAGCGCATCGTGCGGCTCGTGCACCGGGCTGGTCGAGCAGCTGCTGATGTTCACCGCGGGTGGCGACTATTCGGCGACGCCGAAGAAGAAGGCGATGTGCGGCTGCACCGAGCACAGCCACCAGGAGGTGCGCGACGCGATCCGCAACGAGAAGCTGCTGAGCATCGACGGCGTCTACAAGACCCTGGCGTGGCGCACGCCGAACGGCTGCTCGAGCTGCCGGCCGGCGGTCAACTACTACCTGATCAGCACCTGGCCGAAGCAGGCACAGGACGATCCGCAGTCGCGCTACATCAACGAGCGCAGCCACGCCAACATCCAGAAGGACGGCACCTACAGCGTGATCCCGCGCATGTGGGGCGGCGAGACGACGGCCGACGAGCTGCGGCGCATCGCGGACGCGGTGGACAAGTACAAGATCCCGACCGTGAAGGTGACCGGCGGCCAGCGCATCGACCTGCTGGGCGTGAAGAAGGAGGACCTGGTCAACGTCTGGAAGGACATCGGCATGCCGTCGGGCCATGCGTATGCGAAGGCCTTGCGCACGGTGAAGACCTGCGTCGGTTCGGAGTGGTGCCGTTTCGGCACGCAGGACAGCACGCAGATGGGCAAGGACCTGGAGCGGGCGCTGTGGCGGATGTACGCCCCGCACAAGGTGAAGCTGGCGGTGAGCGGCTGCCCGCGCAACTGTGCCGAATCGGGCATCAAGGATGTCGGCGTGATCGGCGTCGATTCGGGCTGGGAGATCTACGTGGGCGGCAACGGCGGCATCAAGACCGAGGTGGCGCAGTTCTTCGTGAAGCTGAAGACGGCCGAGGAGGTGCTGGAATACAGCGGCGCTTTCCTGCAGCTGTACCGCGAGGAAGCCTGGTACCTGGAGCGCACGGTGCACTGGATCGGCCGCGTCGGGCTCGACTACGCGAAGAAGAAGATCCTCGACGACGCCGAGGGCCGGCAGGCGCTGTGGGAGCGGCTCAAGTTCTCGCTCGATGGCGAGCCCGACCCGTGGTTCGATTTCGACAAGGCACGGGTCGACACGCGGCAGTTCACGCCGGTGGCGGCCGCACACGGAGAAGCGCAATGAGCCAATGGCAAGCCATCTGCCGCGTCGACGACATCCCGGTGCTGGGTTCGCGCCGCGTGGCGCGCGATGCCGGCGTCGATGTCGCGATCTTCCGCAACGACCAGGACCAGGTGTTCGCGCTGCTCGACCGCTGCCCGCACAAGGGCGGCCCGCTGAGCCAGGGCATCGTGTTTGGCACCAGCGTCGCGTGCCCGCTGCACAACTGGACGATCGGGCTGGACGACGGGTGTGCTCGTGCGCCCGATGACGGCTGCACGCCGAGGTTTGCGGTGCACGTGTCGAATGGGGTGGTGCATCTCGATGCACGTGAGTTGGCCGAGCATGCGATCGATCTGGTGCGGCCGGTGGCGGGGCCCAAGGTCATTCAGGTGGTGGCGGTTTGATCGATGTCGCCACGGCAGGACCACACGATGCGTGAAACCCGCTCCACCTGCCCCTACTGCGGCGTCGGCTGCGGCGTGATCATCGAATCGACGAACGACCAGATCACCGGCGTACGAGGCGACCCGGACCACCCCGCGAACTTCGGCCGCCTGTGCACGAAGGGCAGCACGCTGCACCACACCGCCAGCGCCGCGATCACGATGCAGTCGAGGCTGCTGCAGCCGATGCAGCGGCTCGAGCGAGGACAGGCGCCACGACCGATCACCTGGGACACCGCCCTCGACTTGGCGACCGAGCGCTTCGCCAGCACGATCGAACGGCATGGGCCCGACGCGGTCGGGTTCTACCTGTCCGGCCAGCTGCTCACCGAGGACTACTACGTCTTCAACAAGCTCGCCAAGGGCCTCATCGGCACCAACAACGTCGACACCAACTCGCGGCTGTGCATGAGCAGCGCGGTCGCGGGCTACAAGCTCACGCTCGGGGCCGATGCACCCCCCGCCTGCTATGACGACCTGGGGCTTGCCAGCACGTTGTTCATCGCGGGCGCCAACACCGCGTGGGCGCATCCGATCCTGTTCCGGCGGATCGAGGATGCCAAGCGTGCCAACCCGGCAATGAAGATCATCGTGGCTGATCCGCGCCGCACTGAAACCGCCGAAGCCGCCGATCTGCACCTGCCCTTGCTGCCCGGCTCCGATGTCGCGCTCTTCAACGGCATGCTGCACCTGATGCTGTGGGAAGGGCTGGTCGACCAGGCCTACATCGCGGCGCACACCGAAGGCTTCGCCGTGCTGCGCGACCGCGTGCGCGAGTTCACGCCGAAAGACACCGCGCGCCTCTGCGGCATCGACGAGGCGGCGCTGGTGCAGGCGGCACGCTGGTTCGCCGATGCCAACGGCCGCACGCTGTCGCTGTACTGCCAGGGGCTCAACCAGAGCCGCGCCGGCACCTTCAAGAACGCCGCACTGATCAACCTGCACCTGGCCACCGGGCAGATCGGCAAGCCGGGCGCGGGCCCGTTCTCGCTGACTGGCCAGCCGAACGCGATGGGCGGGCGCGAAGTGGGCGGGCTGGCGAACCTGCTGAGCGGCCACCGCGACCTGGCGAACCCGGCCCACCGCGCGGAAGTCGCCTCGCTGTGGGGCGTGCCCGACGTGCCGGCGGTGCCGGGCAAGACGGCGGTCGAGATGTTCCAGGCGGCCGCCGATGGCGAGATCCGCGCGCTGTGGATCACCTGCACCAACCCCGCGCAGTCGATGCCCGACCAGGCCACCGTGCGGCGTGCGCTCGAACGCGCCGAATTCGTCGTCGTGCAGGAAGCGTTCTCCACCACCGCCACCTGCGCCTACGCCGACCTGCTGCTGCCCGCCACCAGCTGGGGCGAGAAGGACGGCACCGTCACCAACAGCGAACGCTGCATCAGCCGCGTGCGTCCGGCCATCGCGGCACCCGGCGAGACCCGCCACGACTGGGCCGCGGCCACCGATTTCGCGCGCCGGCTCGAAACGCGGCTGCGGCCTTCGCTGCCGTCGCTGTTTGCCTACGCCTCGCCGGAATCGGTCTGGAACGAGCACCGCGAGACGACGCGTGGACGCGACCTCGACATCACCGGGCTCAGCTACGAACGCCTAGAGACCGGGCCGGCACAGTGGCCCTTCCCGGCCGGCGCGTCGGTCGGCCAGGCCCGCCTGTACGAAGACGGGCGATTTCCGACCGACTCCGGGCGCGCCCGCTTCGCCGACACGCCGTTCGAACCGCTGGCCGAACCGCGCGACGCCCGCTTTCCGTTCTCGCTGACCACCGGCCGCCTGCGCGACCAGTGGCACGGCATGAGCCGCACCGGCACCATCGGCCGGCTGTTCGGCCATGTGCCGGAGCCGGCGATCGAACTGCATGCGCAAGACCTCGCGCGGCTGAAGCTCGCCGACGGCGACCTCGTCCACGTCAGCTCGCGCCGCGGCAGCATCGTGCTGCCGGTGCAGGCCAGCGACCAGGTGTCGCCGGCCCAGGCCTTCGTCGCGATGCACTGGGGCGACGAGTTCGTCGGCGGCCAGACCGGCAGCACGCCGATGCACGGCATCAACGCACTGACGACCTCGGCCTTCTGCCCGCGCTCGAAGCAGCCCGAGCTGAAGCACACGGCCGTCAAGGTGCTGAAGGCCGAGCTGCCGTGGCGGCTGCTCGGCGTCGCGTGGCTGCCCGACGACGAGGCGCTGCGCGTGCGCGAGGCGCTGAAGCCGCTGATGCACGGCTTCGCGTTCGCGAGCTGCGTGCCGTTCGGCCGCGAGCGCAGCGGCGTGCTGTTCCGCGCCGCCGCCTACGAGCCGGTGCCCGACGCGGTGCTCGACCGCATCGAGACCCTGCTCGGCCTGGCCGCACCCGAGGTGCTGCACTACGCCGACAAGCGCCGCGGCCAGCGCCGCGCGATACGGCTGGCGCGCCACGCCGGCGACGAAGCGCGACTCGAAGGCTTCATGCTCGCCGGCGACACCAGCGCCGAGGTCTGGATCAAGCCGCTGCTGCAGGACGAATTGCCGGCCCAGGCCTACGGCCGCCTGCTGCTGAGCCCGGGCGCGCGCGCGCCGGTCGCGGTGCCGGCCAGCGGCAAGCAGGTCTGCACCTGTTTCAACGTCACCGAGCCGGCCATCCTCGCGCAGCTCGAACGCTGCAGCGGCCCGGCCGACGAACAACTCGCTCAATTGCAGGGCGCGCTGAAATGCGGCACCAACTGCGGTTCGTGCATCCCCGCGTTGAAGCGCATGGTTCGGTCACAGCTTGCAGTCTCGACCGCTGCCTAGAATCGCCATCGCATAACAACGATGGAGACAGCATGACGATCCTGACGCGCGCAGCCCTGCTGCTGGCCTGCGCCTGCAGCCTGCTCGCCGCCTGCGCCACCGCGCCCGCCTCGCTCGCCGACTACCCGCCGATGGCTGCCGGATCCGCCCCCGGCGCATCGCCCCAGGCCCTGGAGACCGCGCACGCGATGGGCCGCGGCGTGAACCTCGGTAACATCTTCGACGCGCCCACCGAAGGCGCCTGGGGCCTGCGCTACGACGGCGCGCTGGTCGACAAGGTCGCCGAGGCCGGCTTCACCAACGCCCGGCTGCCGGTGCGCTGGAGCAACCATGCGTCGGTCGACGCCGAGGCGCGCATCGACCCGGCGTTCTTCAAGCGCGTCGACACCGCCGTCGATTCGCTGCTCGACAAGGGCCTCGTCGTCGTGCTGAACATGCACCACTACCGCCAGCTCGACGGCGACGCACTCGATGGCGATGAGGCCCCGGTGGCCGCCGGCCTGCATGCGCTGCGCTTCCTGAACATGTGGAAACAGATCGCCCAGCACTACAGCACGCGGGGCCCCAAGCTGGTGTTCGAGCTGTACAACGAGCCGCACGGCGCGCAGACCTCCAGTTGGAACGACCTCGCCGCCCGCGCGCTGCAGGTGGTACGCCGCAGCAACCCGACCCGCATCGTCGTCATCGGACCGACCCAGTGGAACAGCGCCAATGCGCTCGCGAGCCTCGTGCTGCCGAACGACGCGAACCTGATCGTCACGGTGCACAACTACGAGCCCTTCCACTTCACGCACCAGGGCGCCGAATGGGCGAGCGGCGCGTCGGCCTGGCTGGGCACCTCGTGCTGCGACGCGACGAAGCTCGCGCAGATGCGCGGCCCGCTCGACACCGCACTCGCGTGGTCGCTGCGCCACCGCTATCCGATCTACCTCGGCGAATTCGGGGCCTACGGCAAGGCCGACATGGCGGCACGCGCCACCTACACCCGCCGCCTGCGCGACGAGGCCGAGCGCCGCGGCTTCAGCTGGGCGTACTGGGAACTGGCCTCGGGCTTCGGCGTCTACGACCCCGCGGCACGCGCGTGGCGCGAGCCGCTGAAGAACGCCTTGCTGGCCCCCTGATCCCCCTTCTCTTAATACATGCCTCATCAAATCGTCGTCGCGTTGGCCCGGTACTTGCGAAACTCGCTCAGGGAGAGCCCATGAGCATCACGAACTACATCAAGGAAATCGGTCGCGGCAAGGAAGGCGCCCGCTCGCTGTCACGCGAGCAGGCCCTCGACCTGATGAGCCAGGTCCTGGACGGCCAGGTCAGCGACCTCGAACTCGGCGCCTTCGCGATGGCGATGCGCATCAAGGGCGAATCGGTGGATGAACTCGCCGGTTTCCTGCAGGCCACCGCCGCGCGCTGCCTGCCGATCGCCTGCGATCGCACCCTGGTGGTGCTGCCGTCATACAACGGCGCGCGCAAGCTGCCCAACCTGACACCGCTGCTCGCGCTGATGCTCGCGCAGGAAGGCGTGCCGGTGCTGGTGCACGGCATGCCCGAGGACCCGGGCCGCATCACCACCGCCGACATCTTCCAGGTGCTCGGGCTGCCGCTCGCGCGCAATGCCGACGACGTGGCCCAGGCCTGGCGCCGCCGCGAGCCAGTCTTCATCCGCACCGACACGCTGTGCCCGCCGCTGGCCCGCCTGCTCGACGCGCGCTGGACCATCGGCCTGCGCAACTCCGGCCACACCGTCGCGAAGCTGCTCGACCCCTGCGCGCCCGGGCAGGCGCTGCGCGTCGTCAACTACACGCACCCGGAGTACGGCACGATGCTGACCGACTTCCTGCAGCGCACCACCGCCAACGCGCTGCTGATGCGCGGCACCGAAGGCGAGCCGGTGGCCGACCCGCGCCGGCTGCCGCGCATGGATGTGTTCATCGACGGCCAGCCGCGCGCCGAGCTCTCGCTGTCGGCGCACGACGGCGTGCTGCGCGAACTGCCGGTGCTGCCGCGCACCTGCGATGCGGCCACCACCGCGATGTACATCCAGTCGGTCATCAGCGGCGAGAAGCCGGCGCCCTCGCCGCTGACGCAGCAGGTGGCCTGCCTGCTCGACGGCCTCGCGGCACTGGAACGGGCGCACCCGAAGGAGAAGACGGCATGAACGAATCAATGCAGCCCGGCGGCGTGACGCCGGGGAATGTGACCCTGGTCGGCGCCGGCCCGGGCGACCCGGAGCTGCTGACATTGAAGGCGATCCGCGCGATCCGCGCCGCCACGGTGCTGCTGGTCGACGACCTCGTCAGCGACGGCGTGCTGCGCTATGCACGGCGCAGCGCGCGCATCGTGCACGTCGGCAAGCGCGGCGGCTGCGCGAGCACGCCGCAGGCTTTCATCGAGAAGCTGATGGCCGCCGAGGCGCTGAAGGGCGAGCGCGTGGTGCGGCTGAAGGGCGGCGACCCGTTCGTGTTCGGCCGCGGCGGCGAAGAGATGCAGCACCTGCGCGCGCAGGGCATCGCGGTGTCGGTGGTCAACGGCATCACGTCGGGGCTGGCCGCCGCGACCTCGCTCGACGTGCCGCTGACGCACCGCGACCATGCGCACGGCGTCATCCTGGTGACCGGCCATGCGAAGGAATCGGGCGCCTCGCCCGACTGGCCGACGCTGGCCGCCGCGGCCGCGCAGGGGCTGACCCTCGTGATCTACATGGGCGTGGCACAGGCGGCCGCGCTGCAAGCGGGCCTGCTGCAGGCGTTGCCGGCGCAGACGCCGATCGCCGTCGTGCAGCACGCAAGCCAGCCGCAGCAGCGGCATGCCACGAGCACGCTCGGCGACCTGGCCGGCCTGATCGAGCGCGAGCAGCTCGGCAGCCCGGCGATCATCCTCGTCGGCGAGGTGCTGCGCGGCCTGCAGGCCCATGACG
Source organism: Rhizobacter sp. P5_C2 (assembly GCF_054049715.1). Lineage (NCBI taxonomy): Bacteria > Pseudomonadati > Pseudomonadota > Betaproteobacteria > Burkholderiales > Sphaerotilaceae > Rhizobacter > Rhizobacter sp. P5_C2. Next base: position 9,344 of record NZ_JBFULV010000059.1, read on the forward strand.
CCCTGCCGGAATCCCTCCAAATGGGGGTCTCCCGGGTCGCCTGAAGCGCAGAGCACCGCCGCATAATCGCCGGCCACGCAAGATCGCGGGCGGAGTGAGGACCTGATGCTCAAGATCGACAAGCTGAACCGCCTGACGGCTTCACACGGCCCGCTGGAACGCGGCCACGGCATGGTGACCGGCGTGATCGCGCTGGGGCTGTCCATCCTGTGCTTCCTGGGCGTGATCGCCTTTCACTTCCCCGAGTACCTGACGACGCCAGAGCTGCGCCCGAACTACAACGTCGACGTGATACGGCAGGTGCTGCTGGTGGCGCTGGTGATCGCCGGCTCACTGTCGCTGTTCAACATCATCCGCGGCCAGGCACGCTGGCTGGCATTCGCGTCGTTCGTGCTGGTAGCCGCATCGCTGGCCTGGGGCGGCCACAAGGTGCCGGTGAAGAGCGACTTCCCCGACCACACGCCCTACCTCGGCCTCGACTGGTTCATCCTCGACCTGCTCGGCTCGACGCTGATCTTCGTGTTCATCGAGAAGCTGTTCGCGCTGCGCCGCGAGCAGCCGGTGTTCCGCGCCGAATGGCAGACCGATTTCCACCACTTCATCGTGAACCACATGGTGGTGGGTTTCGTCCTGCTGGCAACCAACCTGGTGGTGCACCGGCTGTTCGGCTGGGCCGCGCACGACGGCATCCGCGGCTGGGTTGCCGGGCTGAACTTCTGGGTCGCGCTGTTCCTGATCGTGCTGGTGGCCGACCTGGTGCAGTACTGGACGCACCGCGGCTACCACGAGGTGCCGGTGCTGTGGCGCCTGCATGCGGTGCACCACAGCGTGAAGAGCATGGACTGGCTGGCCGGCTCGCGCCAGCACATCCTCGAGCTGCTGATCACCCGCACGCTGGTGCTGGCGCCGATCTACGTGCTGGGCTTCAGCAAGGAAGTGATCGATGCGTACATCGTCGTGGTCGGCTTCCAGGCGGTGTTCAACCATGCCAACGTCAGCGTGCGGCTCGGCCCGCTGCGCTACCTGATCGTGACGCCGAATTTCCACCACTGGCACCACTCGCAGGACGACGAGGCGATCGACAAGAACTACGCGGCGCACTTCGCGTTCATCGATTACCTGTTCGGCACCGCGGTGAAGGCGGACCGCAAGTGGCCGGATCAGTATGGAGTCGTGGGGGATTACGTGCCGAACGGGTTCTTCAAGCAGCTGAAGTTTCCGTTCGTTTGGAAAGGCTGACCTCGATCACACGTCCTCATAGGTCATCGCATGAGTGCATACATTGCTGCTCCAGCCGTGCCGGTCGGAACGATCAAGAGTTTTGGCGCCTTGGGCCCCAAATACGAGGTCGGCCCGCCGCTGCGCCCGTTGGCCGATGGTGATTGGCTGGTGGAAATCACGATGATCGAGACAGGCGAGAAGGCCGAATACCGCTGGACCCGAGTGGCCGACGATCCCGCGGCGCATTGACGAGCGCAGCCTTGTAGCCCGGATGCCAATCCGGGAATGCATGAACAACGAACCCGGATTCGTATCCGGGCTACGGACTTCGGCACCACCCCTTCGACACGGGCCCTCGACAAGCTCGGTCCCTGCTCAGGGCGAACGGTTTTTTCCCGTTCGCCCTGAGCTTGTCGAAGGGTCGGGCTGAGCCTGTCGAAGCCCTGTCCGCATCACGCCGCCGCTGGCCTCAGCGCCCGCGGCGCAGCCACCGCCAATATCCCCGCGAACAGCGACACCGTCGCGAGCCCGAGCGTCAGCGACGCGTGCTCCGCGATGATCCCGATCAACGGCGGGCCGGCCATCATCCCGAGGTAACCCACCGACGCGACCACCGCGATCCCGTGCGCCGGGTTCGCATCCACCTTCGCAGCCGCGCTGAACAGCACCGGCACCACGTTCGCGAAGCCGAACCCGACCAGCGCGAAGCCCACCAGCGCCACCATCGGATGCCCGATCAGCAGCACCGCCGCCATCGACACCGCGGCCAGCGCCGCGCTGCCGCTCATCAACAAGGCCGGCGACACCCGCTCGCGGATCCAGTCGCCGCCGAAGCGCGCGGCCGCCATCGCGGCACTGAAGCTCGCATACGCCAGCGCCGCGAAGCTCGCCTCGCTGGCCAGCTCCTGCTTCATGTAGAGCACGCTCCAGTCGTACATCGCCCCCTCGGCGATCAGCCCCAGCGCGCCAAGCACGCCCAGCAGCGCCAGCAGGCCGCGCGGCAGCTCGAAGCCGCCCTTGTCGTCGGAACCTGCGATCGTGCGCAGCATCACCGCGCCGGCCCCGCCGATCGCCGCCGCGCCGAGCACCGCCATCGCCACCAGGTGCGTCGCGCCGCCGACCTCGTGCGACAGCAGCAGGCTGCCCAGCCCCGCGCCGACCATGCCGCCCAGGCTGAACATGCCGTGGAAGCCGCTCATCAGGCTGCGCCCGGCGCGCTGCTCCAGCTCACCGGCGGCCGCGTTGATCGACACGTCGAACAGGCTGGTGCCGACACCGAACACCACCATCACCGCCAGCAGCCCCGCATACGCGTGCGACGACAGCAGCAGCGCCAGGCACAGCGCGGTCGCGCCGCCCGACAGCAGCGCCGCACGCCGCGCGCCCAGCCGCCCGACCCAGCGGCCGGCCTGCGTCAGCGTGGCGACCGCGCCGACGCCGGCGGCCAGCATCGCGATCGCCAGCGCCTGCTCGCCGAGCGCGTAGTGCAGCTTGATGGTCGGCACGTGCACGCCGAAGCTCGCGAACAGCACGCCCGCAACGAAKAACTGCAGGCGCACGGCCCAGGTGGCTCGGGCCACGGTGGTCGAATCAGGATTCATCTTTGATGGGTGTGCAAAAGGGCAAACGGTTGCGGGCGCGGAGAGCGGCCGATTCTAGGAAGCCGCAGCACCCTCACCTGTCACAGATTGCGCTGCCCGGATAATCCCGCGATGCATTCGTACGACGTGGTGGTGATCGGCGCAGGCGCGGCCGGCTTGTTCTGCGCAGGGATCGCCGGCCAACGCGGCGCCCGGGTGCTGCTGATCGACCACGCGGCCAAGGTGGCCGAGAAGATCCGCATCTCCGGCGGCGGGCGCTGCAATTTCACGAACCGCGACGCCGGACCGGCCAACTTCCTGTCAGACAACCCGAACTTCTGCCGCTCGGCGCTGGCCCGCTACACGCCGCAGGACTTCATCGGGCTGGTGCAGCGCCACCGCATCGCGTGGCACGAGAAGCACAAGGGCCAGCTGTTCTGCGACGACTCGGCGGAAGACATCATCGCGATGCTGCTGCGCGAATGCGAGCAGGGCCAGGTCACGCGCTGGCAGCCCTGCGCGGTCGACGCGGTGCGCGGCGAGCCCGGGCGCTTCGAACTCGACACCGCGAACGGCACAGTGCGTTGCCGGCGCGTCGTGATCGCCACCGGCGGGCTGTCGATCCCGAAGATCGGTGCCACCGATTTCGGCTACCGCGTCGCAAAGCAGTTCGGCCACAAGCTGATCGACACCCGGCCGGCCCTGGTGCCTCTGACCTTCGCGGCCGCCGACTGGGCGCCCTTCGTCGAGCTGGCGGGGCTGTCGCTGCCGGTGGCGATCAGCACCGGCGCCGGCAAGGCACGGGCCCGCTTCGTCGAAGACCTGCTGTTCACCCACCGCGGGCTCAGCGGCCCGGGCGTGCTGCAGATCTCGAGCTTCTGGAAGCACGGCACGCCGCTGCAGCTCGACCTGGCGCCCGACCGCGAACTGGCCGCGGAATTCCTGCACGCCAAGGCCGCCTCGCGCAAGCAACTGGGCAATGAGCTGGCGACGCTGCTGCCGGCACGGCTCGCCGCCGCGTGGCTGCAGGCCCAGCCGGGCCTGTCGGATCGCCCGGTGGCCGATCTGAAAGACCGCGACCTGCAGCAACTCGCCGCCGGCCTGCAGGGCTGGCAGCTGACGCCCGACGGCACCGAGGGCTACCGCAAGGCCGAGGTCACGGCCGGTGGCGTCGACACCCGCGAGCTGAGTTCGCAAACCCTGGAAAGCCGCCGCATGCCCGGCCTGCACTTCATCGGAGAGGTGGTCGACGTGACCGGCTGGCTCGGCGGCTACAACTTCCAGTGGGCCTGGGCCAGCGCCGCCGCCTGCGCCACGGCTCTCACCGACAGCCTGCAGCCCGTTGAAAGCGGCCACTGACACCCCGCTTGCATGACCAGGAACTATGGCTATAATCGCGGTCTTTGCTGGCAAACCCGCGCCGCGATTTCACTACAAATCTTCGTCCATGCCCCAGGCTGGATTCCGGAACCTCCTTCCTGAGAGCCCGGGCGAACGACAGTGAGACACCGAGCGCAAAAACTTCTGGATCTATGACTTCGATTCGCGTCAAAGAAAACGAGCCGTTCGACGTGGCTCTGCGCCGCTTCAAGCGCACCATTGAAAAGCTGGGCCTGCTGACCGACCTGCGCGCCCGCGAGTTCTACGAAAAGCCGACCGCCGAGCGCAAGCGCAAGAAGGCTGCGGCCGTCAAGCGCCACTTCAAGCGCATTCGCAGCATGCAGCTGCCCAAGCGCCTGTACTGATTCTTCGGCGCTGCCGGCCTGAACACCGGGCGCCCCAGATCCCCAAAGCCCGCAGCACGCGGGCTTTGTCGTTTTTGCCCCCTGCGAGCCACCCTCTTCTTCACGAGATCCTGCGATGAGCCTCAAAGACCAGATCACCGAAGACATGAAGACCGCGATGCGGGCCAAAGACGCCGCCCGCCTGCTGACGATCCGCGGCCTGCTCGCGGCGCTGAAGCAGAAAGAGGTCGATGAGCGCATCGTGCTCGACGACGCCGCGGTGATCGCCATCGTCGACAAGCTGATCAAGCAGCGCAAGGATTCGATCACGCAGTTCGCCGCCGCGAACCGCACCGACCTGGTCGACAAGGAAACCGCCGAGCTGGCCGTGCTCGAAGGCTACCTGCCGCAGCGCCTGTCGGCCGACGAGGTCGCCGCCGAGGTCGGCAAGCTCGTCGCCGAGCTGGGCGCCACCGGCCCCGGCGACATGGGCAAGGTGATGGGCGCAGTGAAGACCCGCCTGGCCGGCAAGGCCGACATGGGCCTGGTGTCCGCCGCGGTCAAGCAGGCCTTGAGCAAATAGGTCGCCGACCATGAGCGACCCTGTCGTCCAGCAGCTCAGCGCCGAGGTCTGCGTCGCGCCCCAGCTCGAACCGGCCGCGATGGCCTGGGCCGCGCAGCAGGGCTTCAGGAGCGTGATCAACAACCGCCCCGATTTCGAAGGCGGCCCCGATCAACCCACCAGCGCGACGATCGAAGCCGCCGCTCGCGCGGCCGGCCTGCAGTACGCGCACCTGCCGGTCGCGCCGGCCGTGCAGACGCCCGAGCAGATCGCCGCGTTCGCGTCGCTGCTGGCCGCGCTGCCCAAGCCCATCCTCGCGTTCTGCCGCAGCGGCACGCGCTCCGGCAAGCTCTACCGCGCGGCGACAGGCACTGCCTGATCCCGGGGCACGGCGGCCGTCCATGCGCCTGAAGCTGAAGGTCTTCCTGTTCGCGGTGATCCCGCTGATCGCATCGCTGCTGCTGATCGCGGTCGCGGTGCGCCAGAAAGAGAACGACCTCGCCGCCCGCGAGCGCGCCGTCGTCGAGGCCGCGACGATGGCCTCGAAGCAGAACGAGCTGCGCCACTATGTCGACCTCGCGCAGAGCACGATCGCGCCGCTCTACGCCTCCGGTCGCGACGACGACGCGACCAAGGAGCAGGCGATCCGCCGCCTCGCGTCGCTCGACTACGGCAGCGACGGCTACTTCTTCCTCTACGACCTGGCCGGCAAGAACCTGATGCACCCGCGCCAGCCCGAGCTGGTCGGCCAGGACATGTGGGACATGCGCGACGCCAACGGCGAACCGGTGATCCAGCGGCTGATCGCGCAGGCGCGCGAAGGCGGCGGCTTCGTCGAGTACCTGTGGCGCAAGCCCTCCACCGGGCAGATCACGCCCAAGCTCGGCTACGTGGTCGCGCTGCCGCGCTGGAACTGGATGTTCGGCACCGGGCTGTACCTCGACGACGTGCAGGCCACGATGAAGCAGCTCGACCAGCAGGTCACCGCCAACATCGCCGACACGATGTGGTGGATCGCCGGCATCGCGCTGCTGGGCACCGTGCTGATCGGCGGCTGCGGGCTGGCGCTCAACGTCAGCGAGCAGCGCATCGCCGATGCCAAGCTGCGGCTGCTGGCGCGCCAGGTCGTGCAGTCGCAGGAAGACGAGCGCGCCTACCTGTCGCGCGAGCTGCACGACAGCACAAGCCAGACGCTGGTGTCGATCAAGCTGCTGATGGAATCCTCGGTCGCGCAGCTCGGGCCCGAGGCGCCGGCCACGCTGACCAAGGCGCTGGTGCGGCTGAACGGCGCGCTCGGCGAGGTGCGCGAGATCTCGCACCGGCTGCGCCCGGCCGAGCTCGACGTGCTGGGCCTGCCGGCCGCCCTCGCCCACCTCGGCGAAGAGTTCGGCGAACAGCGCCGCCTGCCGCTGCAGGTGCGGGTGCGCGGCGAGCCGCCCGAGGGCCTGCCGAACGAGATCAACACCGTGCTGTTCCGCGTGACGCAGGAAGCGCTGAACAACATCGACAAGCACGCGGCCGCGTCGCGCATCGCGCTGCGTCTGGCCTTCGGTGCCGGCGGCGTGCGGCTGCGCGTGATCGACGACGGCCGTGGGTTCGACGTGGGGGCGATGCAGCAGCACCCGCGCCGCGGCATCGGGCTGCGCAACATGCGCGAGCGGCTCGCATCGATCGGCGGCAACCTGAGGGTGTCATCGCGCGCCGGCCGCACCGAGGTCGTCGCCGACGTGCCCGCCTCGGCGCTGCGCCGCTTCGCCACCACCGCCCCATGACCCACCACGCCAGTGCCACCGTGACCCGCCTGCTGATCGTCGACGACCACCCGCTGGTGCGCGAAGGGCTGAAGGCCCGGCTGTGCACCGTGGCCGGCATCGACGTGGTCGGCGAGGCCGGCGATGCGGCCGAGGCCTTCGCGCAGCTGGCCGCGCACGAGGTCGACCTGGTGCTGATGGACATCGGCATGAAAGACGTCAACGGCATCGAGCTGACGCGCCGCCTGCTGGCCGAGCGGCCCGCGCTGCGCGTGCTGGTGCTCAGCATGTACGACAACCCCGAGTACGTGAACCGTGCGATGCAGGCCGGCGCGCGCGGCTACGTGCTGAAGGACGCGCCGTCGACCGACATCATCGACGCGATCGCCGCGGTGCAGGCCGGCGAGACCTTCCTCAGCGCGGCGATCTCGGGCCGGTTGATGCGCGCGCAGACGCCGCGGCCGGTGATGTCGCTGCGCGAGAGCGAGATCCTCGCGTGCCTGGCCAAGGGCCGCTCGAGCAAGCAGATCGCGCAAGACCTGAACCTCAGCGTGCGCACCGTCGAATCGCACCGCCAGAACATCAAGCGCAAGCTGAACCTGGAAGGCCAGGCCGAGCTGATCAAGTACGCGGTCGAGCACTGCCGCGATTTCGGCGAAGCGCCTTCCGCCACGTAGTTTCACTTAGCTGTTTGACCCGTTGCCCGCCACGCCGGGTTGGGGTCTGATTCCACCCTGCCAAAAGAACCAGTCCTGGAGACGCCCGTGCAACCCCTGCTGTCCCTGTCACGCCTGATCGACCGGCTGAACGAATTCGTCGGAAAGTGGCTCGCCTGGCTCGTGCTGGCCGCCGTGCTGATCAGCGCCGGCAACGCCATCGTCCGCAAGGTCTTCAACGTCAGCTCGAACGCCTACCTCGAGATCCAGTGGTACCTGTTCGCCGCGGTGTTCCTGCTCGCCGCCGGCTACACGCTGCTGCGCCAGGAACACGTGCGCATCGACGTGATCTCGGGCCGCTTCTCGAAGCGCACGCAGATCTGGATCGACATCGTCGGCATCTGCGCCTTCCTGATGCCTTTCGTGATCGTCGCGACCCGGCTGGTGTGGCCGGTGGTCATCAGCAAGTTCAACAGCGGCGAGGTGTCGGGCAACGCCGGCGGGCTGGTCCTGTGGCCGGCCTGGGCGCTGCTGCCGGTGGGGCTGGTGCTGCTCGGGCTGCAGGGCGTGTCCGAGCTGATCAAGCGCGTGGCCTTCCTGAAGGGCCTGGTGCCCGACCCGATGAAGAAGGGCGGCGGCAAATCGGCCGAAGAGGAACTCGCCGAGTTCCTGCGCCTGCAAGAAGTGGCGGTGCGTGAGAAGGCTGCGCTCGACGCCCAAGGGAGCACGAAATGATGGAGTTCATCTCCTCCAACATGGCGCCGATCATGTTCGGCAGCCTGATCGTGTTCCTGCTGTTCGGCTACTCGGTCGCGTTCTCGCTGGCGGCCTGCGGGCTGCTGTTCGGCTTCATCGGCATCGAGCTCGGGCTGCTGCCGTCGGCGCTGTTGCAGGCGCTGCCGCTGCGCATGTTCGGCATCATGCAGAACGACACGCTGCTCGCGGTGCCGTTCTTCACCTTCATGGGCCTGCTGCTCGAGCGTTCGGGCATGGCCGAAGACCTGCTCGACACCATCGGCCAGCTGTTCGGCCCGATCCGCGGCGGCCTCGCGTTCGCGGTGATCCTGGTCGGCGCGATGCTCGCCGCGACCACCGGCGTGGTGGCCGCCTCGGTGATCTCGATGGGGCTGATCTCGCTGCCGATCATGCTGCGCTACGGCTACGACCGGCGTGTCGCGTCCGGCGTGATCGCGGCCTCGGGCACGCTCGCGCAGATCATCCCGCCGTCGCTGGTGCTGATCATCATGGCCGACCAGCTGGGCCAGAGCGTCGGTGACCTCTACAAGGGCGCGTTCATCCCCGGCTTCGTGCTGACCGGCCTGTACGTGCTCTACATCGTCGGCGTGACGATGTTCCGCCCGCAGTGGGCACCGGCGCTCCCGAAGGAAGCGCGCACGATCCGCGAGGCCGATGGCAGCAGCGGGCTGCGCTCGCTGGCCGTGGTGACGGTGCTGTCGGTGGCGTCGGCCTTTGCGTTCGCGCGCACCCGGCCCGACGCAACGCCCACCGATGAGCTGATCGTCACCTCGATGTGCGCCGGCGTCGGCTTCGCGTTCCTGCTGGCGGTGATCAACCGCGTGACGCGGCTGAACCTGCTGTCGAAGATGGCCGAGCGCGTCACCTTCGTGCTGATTCCGCCGCTGGCGCTGATCTTCCTGGTGCTCGGCACCATCTTCCTCGGCGTGGCCACGCCCACCGAGGGCGGCGCGATGGGGGCGACCGGTGCGCTGGTGATGGCGCTGGCGCGCCGGCGCCTGAACCTGAGCCTGCTGCGCCAGGCGATGGACACGACGATGAAGCTGTCGTGCTTCGTGCTGTTCATCCTGGTCGGCTCGACGGTGTTCAGCCTGTCGTTCCAGGGCGTGGACGGGCCGAAGTGGGTCGAGCACCTGCTGACCGGCCTGCCCGGTGGTCAGCTCGGCTTCCTGATCGTCGTCAACATCCTGGTGTTCGTGCTGGCGTTCTTCCTCGATTTCTTCGAGCTGTCGTTCATCATCATCCCGCTGATCGGGCCGGTGGCGCACACGCTGGGCATCGACCTGGTGTGGTTCGGCGTGCTGCTGGCGGTGAACATGCAGACCTCGTTCATGCACCCGCCGTTCGGCTTCGCGCTGTTCTACCTGCGCAGCGTCGCGCCGGTCGACGACTACACCGACAAGGTCACGAAGGCGCCGGTCGCGAAGGTGACGACCGGGCAGATCTACCGCGGCGCGATCCCGTTCGTGCTGATCCAGATCGTGATGGTGGGGCTGGTGATCGCGTTCCCCGGGCTGGTGTCGAGCGGGCTCGGCAAGGAGAACAAGCTGAACAACGACGAGATCATGCAGCAGCTGCAGCAGGACCGTCAGGACAAGCCGGCACCGTCGATGGACGGCCTGATGCCGCAGCCGGCCGAAGAGCCGGCGAGCGCGCAGTCGTCATCGAAGTCCGGCGCCGACGACGAGCAGATGAAGGCGGTGGAGCGCGCCCTGAAGCAGGACGCCAAGTAGCCCGGATGCCAATCCGGGGGCCGGCCGACTACAACTTCTGCTGCTGCATGAACTCGTCAAACCCCGCTTCGGTGAAGCGGAACCACAGGTTCTGGTCTGCGCGGAACTTGCTGAAGTCCTCGTAGACCTTCTTCCAGTTCGGGTTCTTGCCCGACAACTCGGCGTAGATGGCCATCGACTCCTTGAAGGCGAGGTCCATCACGTCTTTCGGGAAGCGGAACAGCTTGGTGCCGCTGCCGACCAGCTGCTTCAGCGCACCGGGGTTGCGCGCATCGTACTTGGCCTGCATGTCGATGTGGGCCACCGCGGCCGCCGCTTCGACCACCGCCTTGTACTCCGGCGTCAGCGCGTCGTAGGCCTTGGTGTTGACGAAGAAGTCGAGCTGCGGGCCGCCTTCCCACCAGCCGGGGTAGTAGTAGTTCGGTGCGACCTTGTTGAAGCCGAGCTTCTGGTCGTCGTAGGGCCCGACCCATTCGGCGGCGTCGATCGTGCCCTTCTCGAGCGCCGGGTAGATATCGCCGCCGGGGATGTTCTGCGGCACGCCGCCCATGCGTTCGATCACGCGGCCGGCGAAGCCGCCGATGCGGATCTTCAGGCCCTTGATGTCGGCCGCGCTCTTGATCTCCTTTCGGTACCAGCCGCCCATCTGCGCCCCGGTGTTGCCGCCGGGGAAGCTGATGATGTTGAAGTTCTTGTAGAACTCGCGCATCAGCTTCAGGCCGTTGCCCTCGAACATCCACGCCGTCATCTGCCGCGAGTTCAGGCCGAACGGGATCGCGCAGCCGAGCGCGAAGGTCTCGTCCTTGCCGAAGAAGTAGTACGGCGCGGTGTGCGCGATCTCGACGGTGGCGTTCTGCACCGCATCGACCACGCCGAAGGCCGGCATGATCTCGCCGGCCGCGTGCACCGAGATCTGGAACTTGCCGCCCGACAGCTCGCCGACCTTCTTCGCGAACACCTCGGCGGCGCCGAAGATGGTGTCGAGGGATTTGGGGAAGCTGGAGGCGAGGCGCCAGCGCAGGGCCGTCTGGGCGTGGACGATGGCCGGGGCGCTGGTGGCGGCGAGCACGCCGGCCAGGCCGGTACGGGTGATGAGGGTGCGGCGGTCCATGTCTCTCTCCTCGGGTGGTGGGGCGGGGAGATTTTTCACGGAACCGCGACGGAGGCAGGGACGGACTTACCCCGTTGGGGAAAGCCCGTGCAGAAACAACGTTCGTGAATATTAAATCACCGTCACCGAGCCCGATGACTCGAAAGGAAATGTCAGATTACCTTATTGACTGCACTCGCATGTCGTTGACACAATTGACTGAATCCGATCAGGTCGTTTTCCGAGAGAAACTTCTCGGCATCCGCAATGAACTTCATGCGAAATCCACCAATTTTCTCCATCAGTTCCCCGACAGAATTACTATAAATTCGATCATAAATTCTGATTATATCCTGCCTGCCATCCCCCACCACCTTCAACGAAATGGCACCCAAAATACTAGAGCCCCTCAGATTAACTCCTTTATCAATCTCGCTCGCAATCATCTCAATTTCTTTTGCGAAATCCTTATTCACCACATTATCTGCGCTAAATAACCCACGCTTGCGACACAACATCTTCACAACGCTTCCATGATAGTTGAAATCGTGCATCATCATCATGAGTTCTCGCCGAAACAGATTGGAGAACTCTGAAATTTTGTTCTCCACAAGAAGTGGCAAAGATCTTTCAATGAAAGCCTTCTTTATTTCACTCAAATCTGATTTATCCTTCTTTTCCCTCGTCAAGTCTATCCAGCAATCAAAGACTTCATCCATTGTTGCGAGATAGCCCAGCCATATATCCGGAAAAAGCGATTCAGTCGCTTTTTCTTGCAGGGTCTTCAGCGAAGACGCAGCATGCTTGACCAATTCAGTCTTGGAGTCCGTGGAAAATTTTATTTCAGCCCTCTGGGCCAACAAAAGGTTGTAACTTGACCTCGTCGCCTTGACTTTCATTTTCGTAATACCCACCTCGCGCAATGCATGGTACGCAAGCAGCTCTTGCAGATCTCCAGTCTTTACGGGTTCGCGCATCAGAGCTTTACTGCCCGGCAGCCCTGAGGGCTTGATTTCTCCCTCGGCCGTGGCCGGGGACTTTGCCGCTCCACTTTTGTGAGCATCTCGATCACGTCTGCGAGGAGGCTTTTCATCATTTTTCTTTTTGCCATCCCCATCTGACAAAGGAAGATTTTTCCGGCCGATATTGGGGCGGACATCCGGCTCCAACAGATTCGCCTCAATTTCATGCATTGAGTGCGGAGCCCTTTTCCCGGACTCAAGATCGGCAATTAAATCATCGATCACCTCCCAAACATCATCGGAGGGCTCCCCCTTAGGAGAAACATAAATCCCTGTAGAGTTATTTTTTTCGCTTGACGCAAGACCGCAAGCTGGAATCTGCACGGGCTTTTCAATTTCAATTAAAACTGCACCTTCTCCGACAGCGTCGTTCGGCTCATAAAAAACCTCAGTCGACGTCCTATCAGCTTGCCCTGCTTCTTGGGGAACCAACCTGGCGCCCTCACAAGAGTTGAGATTGGCTATGTCATAAAGCAGACCATCAATGTCAGTATCGGCGGCGACATGATTTCCGTCGGAATTCTGGAAAGCGAGATAATCGCAGAGCCTCTGCAATGCCTTCTCATACTCGAGAACATTTCCTTGCTCCATGGCCGCAGTTGAGCCCCTCTCGAAATCCGAGAATCCACCATCGAACTCTGATTCTCTCCTACCGTCATTCGGTTTATATTTAATGGCATGCATCTGCTCGGAAAGCCAGCGATAGGTGCCTTCAATGGCGAGCTTGAGAGCTGGCTCGTTCAACTGAGATTTATCAATTCCACGAAATCCATTGATCGTTTGGGCCACAAGTCCGCTCGCCAACTTAAGTGCTTCACTGCGGTCGTTTGTGTACCATCTCTGCGACGGAACTACGTGCCATTTTCCATCGTTGAATGGAACCAACCGTTCGCAATGTTTGCCAGCACCGCTGCGCTGTTCGGCAATCTTTGTATTCACGGGTACCACGGACACTTGCGGCGCTGTTGCGTTGTGAGTGTTTTCCGTCTGAACCGCCGGACGGGGGGATGTAGTGGTGCTGATTGTCATGAATTTGCTCCAGAGCGCAGTAAAACGATGCCTCGCCATGCAGCAATCACACAGACCACTCACCAGCAGGCGCTCCCCCTGTGTGACCGATCCGCATTCCAAGTTCCAAGCCGGGACAAACGGCTTCACCCCTCTGGCCGATTCGCACTCTCAGGTGCGTCGCTCGCGCCTCGGATCCCGCCTCACCCCCCACGCACCCCCAGCTTGAAACTGATCATCGCCCGCAACTTGTTCGGCACCACCGGCTTCACCAGCAGGTGGAAGTTGTGCGCCTGCGCCTCGACCTCGTGGTTCGTCATCGTGCTGCCGCTCACCATGATGGCCGGCACCCCCGGCCCGAAGCGTTCGCGCAGCGCCTGGATCGCCTCCAGCCCGGTGTGGCCGTGCTCCAGCCGGTAGTCGACGATCAGCAGGTCGGGCACCTCGTGGCCGGCCTCGTCGCTCTGCGCCCAGGCCCGGCAGGCCGCCACCGTCTCGAAGCTGCGCACGCTCGCACCCCAGCCCTTCAGCAGTACCTCCAGCCCGTCGCGCACCGCCGGCTCGTCTTCGACGATCACGATGCGGCGCCGGTCCAGCGTCAGCCCGATCGGTGCCTTGCCGCCGAATGACGGCGCCACCGCGCGCGGCGCCTTGCCGGGCGGCAGCTCCAGCGAGAACACCGTGCCGTGCCCCGGGCGCGAGCGCAATGACAGCGGCGCCTCCATCAGCCCCGCCAGCCGCTTGACGATCGCCAGCCCCAGGCCCAGCCCCTTGCGCTGGTGCGGCGCCAGCGCATCGCCCTGCGGCACCTGGTAGAACTCCTCGAAGATGCGCTCCTGCTCGCGCTCGCGGATGCCCACGCCGGTGTCCCACACCTGCAGCAACAGCCGCCCGCCGCGCTTGCGGCAGCTCACCAGCACCGTGCCGTCCTGCGTGTAGCGGATCGCGTTCGAGACCAGGTTGCGCAGGATGCGCTCCACCAGCACCGGGTCGGCGAACGCGTTGTTCGCCCCGCCGCGAAAGCGCAGCCCCAGACCCTTCTCGAACGCGGTCGGCTCGAAGTGCAGCCTGAGCCGCCCGAACATCGCGCCGATGTTGAAATGCTCGGCCTGCGTCTCGACGCCGCCGGTGTCGATCTTGGTGATGTCGAGCAGCTCCGAGAACAGACCCTCCAGCGCGTCGACCGAGCCGTTGATGCTGTTGACGAGGTGGATCACCTCCTCGTCGTGGCTGCGCTGCCGCAGCGCCTCGGCAAACAGCCCCATCGCATGCAGCGGCTGGCGCAGGTCGTGGCTCGCGGCCGCGAAGAACTGCGTCTTCGAGCGGTTGGCCACCTCGGCCTGCTGGCGCGCCGCGTCAGCCGCCGCCTTCTCGGCGCGCAGCTGCGCGCCCAGCTCATCGGCACGCAGCTTCAGCTTCAGCAAGTTCTCGTAGTTGAGCCGGTAGTCGCTCGCGAGCAACGTCGTCATCGCGACAATGGTCAGCAGCACGCCGGCCAGCACCAGGTCGTCGAAGCCGCCCGGCAGCCCCACGCGCAGCACCGTCGGCCCGAAGCACAGCAGCGCGAAGACGTTGTAGACCTTGCGCATCGGCGCGAGGATCGGCATGCCGGCCACGCAGAAGCTGTAGACGGTGAGCAGCAGCCCGATGCGCTCCGTCGTGCCGCCGTGCGGGTAGAACAGCCACGCGGCCGAGCCCCAGACGATGCCCGAGCCCATCGTCGCGCCGACCCACACGCGGAACCACGGCTGCGCATCGGCCAGCGTCTGCACGTTGCGATTGCGAAACACCGCCAGCGCCCACACCCGGAAGAACCACAGCCCCCAGAACATCACCATCCAGGCGGCCAGCAGCCAGCGCGGCGCATGGTCCCAGAACAGCAGCGCCATCACCGACGCACCGGCCGCATTGCCGGCCAGCGTGGTCGGCACGTACGAATACAGCCCGTGGATGCGCTCGACTTCGGTCAGCTCGCGCGGCGATGGCGGGGCCGACATCGGGTCACTTTCTCCAGGCCGAGAACCCGCCGTGCGCCTGCGTCATCTGGCTCACCGCCAGCACCGCCTGCGTGCGCGAGCTGACGTTCAGCACCCGCAGCACCGCGGCCACGTGGTCCTTCACCGTCTCGACCGACAGCCCCAACTCGCGGGCGATCAGCTTGTTCGGGTTGCCCTGCAGCAGCAGCGCCAGCACGTCGGTCTGGCGCGGCGTGAGGCCCAGCGACGCGATCGACGGGTGCTGCTGGAAGCCGCCACCGCGCGCCGCCTCGCCGATCTGGTTGACGGCCGCGGGCACGCCGCCCCAGGGCCCGTCCTGCGCGCGTTCGGACGGCCGGTCGTTGCCGATGCTGATCGGCGGCACGTAGATGCCGCCGGACATCACCATGCGCAGCGCATCGAACAGCGTTTCGTTGGAGGCGCGCTTGGGCACGAAGCCCATCGCGCCCAGGTCGATCGAGCGGATCACGTCGCTCGCGCGGTCGGAGGCCGATACCACCACCACCGGCAGCGCCGGGTAGGTGCTGCGGAACTCGACCAGCAGGTCGAAGCCGTCGGCGTCGCCCAGGTGCAGGTCGAGCAGCACCAGGTCGAAGTCGTTGTCGGCCGCCAGCGTCTCGCGCGCGGCGCGGGCACTGCCGGCGCCGACCACGCTGACGTGGTCGCCCAGGCCCTGGATCACGGTCTGCAAGGCCGACAGGATCAACGGGTGGTCATCGACCAGCAGCACTTTCATCGCGACATCCTTTTGGTGGGTTGCCGATGCTAGCTGAGCGTGCCGGGCACCCCGTACCCCCCGAAGAGGGAGAAGCCGCATCGGCGCGTTTCAAACGTAGCGCCGTGTCAGCGATTCGGCCACGCACACCGGCTTGGCCGAGCCGTCGCGCTCCATCGTGACCTCGATCGTCAGCTGCGCGCCGCCATCGAGCACCTCGTAGGCCATCAACTTGAAACTGCCGCGCAGCCGGCTGCCCACCGGCACCGGCGCCGGAAAGCGCACCCGGTTCAGCCCGTAGTTGACGCCCATGCGGGTGTCGCCCACCTCGAAGGCCGACGCGAACATCTCCGGCAGCAGGCTGAGCGTGAGAAAGCCGTGCGCGATGGTGGTCTTGAACGGCCCGGCCGCCGCGCGCACCGGATCGACGTGGATCCACTGGTGGTCGCCGGTGGCGTCGGCAAACTGGCCGATGCGGCGCTGGTCGACCTCGATCCAGTCGCTCAGGCCGATCTGCTGGCCCACCAGGGCCTGCAGCTCGGCCAGCTTCTCGAAGCGCTTCATCAGGCGTCCAGCCACTGGATCAGCGGCTGCCATTGTTCAATGTCGCGCTCGACGCGGCTCGGCGCCACGTCCCACAGCGACAGGCCGCGCGCGGCCAGGTGCACGTAGTTCTGGGTGTCGCGCAGGAAGCCGATCAACGGCACCTGCAGCGTCTCGAGGAAGCTGCGCAGCTGGTCGGCCGAGATGGTGCCGTCGCGCACCCGCATGCCGACGATCGCGATCGTCACCTTGTCGCCACGCCGCCGCGACAGCAGCTCGCGCACGAAAGCGTGCGTCGCGTGGATGTCGAAAATGCTCGGCTGCAGCGGCACGAGCACCTTGTCGGCCAGCTTCATCACCTCGTCGAGCCGCTTGCCGTGCAGGCCGGCGGGGGTGTCGAGCACCGCGTGGGTGGTGCCCTTGGGCGGGCGGACGATCTCGTCGTGGGCCAGGTCCCAGCCGGTGATGACGGGCAGGTTCGCGGGGCGCAGCGAGAGCCAGGTGCGGGCCGATTGCTGGCGATCCACATCGCCCAGCATCACCGCGTGGCCGGCCTGGGCAAGGTACCCTGCGATGTGGGTCGACAAGGTGCTTTTTCCGACCCCGCCCTTCGGATTGGCCACCACGATCACTGGCATGCACTGCTCCTGACGATCCTTGTTTGCGGTTATGTTAACGAACACTATCGTTGTTGGGCTACCAATACTTACCCCCGCCACTCACGCCGCCATGAACCCATCGGAAGTCCTCGTCCTGACCGCCCATCCGCAGATGGAGCAGTCGCGCGTCAACCGCACGCTCTACAAGGCGGCCAAGAAATCCGGCCACGCCACGGTGCGCGACCTGTACCGCCTCTACCCCGACTACCTGATCGACATCGAGGCCGAGCGCGCGCTGCTGCTGCAGGCCAAGCTGGTCGTGTGGCAGCACCCGATCCACTGGTACAGCATGCCGCCGCTGATGAAGCTGTGGGTCGACGAGGTGCTGGGCTTCGGCTGGGCCTACGGGCCCGACGGCCATGCGCTGCGCGGCAAGGACCTGTGGCTGGTCTCGTCCACCGGCGGGCCCGACGATTCGTACCGCCCCGACAGCTACAACCGTTACCACTTCGACGCCTTCCTGCCGCCCTACGAGCAGACGGCGGCGCTGTGCGGCATGCGCTTCCTGCCGCCGCTGGTGCTGCACGGCGCGCACCGCGTCGGCGCGGCAGATCTGCAGGCCCATGCCGACACCTTCGTGCAGCACCTGGGCAGCTACCCGAACTGGCCCGAGCTGGCCGGCCTGGACGACTGCATCGACTGCGAGGTGCCCGAATCGGCACGCCCGGCGGATGCGGTCGAAACCGCGCTGGTGGAGAGCGCCTGATGGAACACGGCAGTTGGTTGACGGGCGGGCTGGTGTACCTGGGCGCCGCGGTGGTCGCGGTGCCGGTGGCGAAGAAGCTGGGGCTGGGGTCGATCATCGGCTACCTGGCCGCGGGCATCCTGATCGGGCCCTGGGGCCTGCGGCTGGTGACCGATCCGCAGGACATGCTGCATTTCGCCGAGTTCGGCGTGGTGCTGATGCTGTTCCTGGTCGGGCTGGAGCTGGAGCCGAAGCGGCTGTGGTCGCTGCGCAAGCCGATCTTCGGCTGGGGCAGCGTGCAGCTGTTTGGCTCGGCGGCGCTGCTGCTCGGCGCGGCGGTGGCGGCCGGCGTGCCGTGGCAGCTGGCGGTGGTGGGCGGGCTGGGCCTCGCGATGTCGTCGACCGCGATCGGGCTGGGCGTGCTCGGCGAGCGCAACCTGATGGCGACGACCTCCGGGCAGAGCCTGCTCAGCGTGGCGCTGCTGCAGGACATCGCGGCGATCCCGATCCTCGCGCTGGTGCCGCTGCTGGCCGGGGCTTCGGATGCGCCGGAGCACGGCAGTTTCTGGCTCGGTGCCGCCAAGGCGCTGGGGGTGGTCGCGATCATCGTGCTGGGCGGGCGGCTGCTGCTGCGGCCCACGCTGCGCTGGATCGCCGGCAGCGCGACGCCCGAGATCTTCACCGCCGCATCGCTGCTGCTGGTGCTGGCCACCGCGGCGCTGATGCAGACGGTGGGCTTGTCGATGGCGCTCGGTGCCTTCCTGGCCGGCGTGCTGCTGGCTGAAAGCGAATACCGGCGCGAGCTCGAGACCGACATCGAGCCGTTCAAGGGGCTGCTGCTCGGGCTGTTCTTCATCGCGGTCGGGATGAGCATCGACTTCTCGGTCGTGATGCAGCGCCCGCTGCTGGTCGCACTGATCGTCGGCGGCTTCCTCGCGGTGAAGGCCGGCGTGCTGTGGGCGATGGGCCGCGCGATGCCGCTGCCGAAGGCCGAGCGGCCGGTCTTCATCATCCTGCTGGCGCAAGGGGGCGAGTTCGGTTTCGTGGTGTTCCAGACCGCGACGCAGGCCGGCGTGATCGACGGGCCGACCTCGTCGCTGCTGGTCGCGGCGGTGGCCTTGTCGATGCTGTTGACGCCGCTGCTGCTGGTGGCCGCCGACCGCTGGTGGACGCCGACGCTGGCCGGCCAGAAGCGCAGCGACATCCCCGAGATCAGCGAGCAGCAGGACGCGTCGGTGATCATTGCCGGCTTCGGCCGCTACGGGCAGATCGTCGGCCGGATGATGTTCGCCAACGGGCTGACGCCGACGGTGCTGGAGCATGACGCCGAGGCGCTGGAGGCGCTGCGCCGCTTCGGCTGGCCGGTGTTCTACGGCGACGCGACGCGGCTCGACCTGCTGCGCACCGCCGGCGCGGCGACCGCCAAGGTGCTGGTGCTGGCGATCGACGACGTGGCGCAGAGCGTCGAGGTGGCGACGCTGGTGCGCGAGAACTTCCCGCAGCTGACGATCGTGGCCCGCGCGCGCAACGTGCGGCACTACTACCAGCTGCGCGAGCTGGGCGTCACGCTGATCGAGCGCGAGACGCTCGACTCGGCGCTGATGACGGCGCGCAGCACGCTGGAGCTGCTGGGGTGGCAACCGCACCAGGCGCGCAACCTGGCGCTGCGTTTCCGGCGCCACAGCATCGACCAGCTGGAGGCGATGCGCCCGCATGCGCGCGACCAGGAGCGGCTGATCGCGGTCGCGAAGGAAGGCCGGCAGCAGCTGGAGACGCTGTTCGCACAGGAGCGCGCCGCAGCGGTGGAGCGCAAGCAGCGCGCGGGGTGGGGTGGTGCGCCGGAGAAGCCGGACGAGGATGCCGCGACCTGATCAGCGGAGCGCGTCGTACAGCAGCTTCGCGCCGGTGAGGAACATGCCCACATACACCAGCCGATAGAACAGCGTCGGCTGGATCCGCTTCGCGAGCCGGATGCCGATCCACACGCCGACCGGCGCGAACGGCATCAGCACCAGCGAGGTCCCGAGGTTGCGCATGTCGATCAGCCCGAGGAAGGCGTACGGGATCCACTTCGACAGGTTCACCACCGCGAAGAAGGTGGCCATGGTCGCGGTGAAGATCAGCGGCGGCAGGCGCAGCGGCAGCACATAGGCGCTGACCGGTGGCGCCCCCGCATGCGCGACGAAGCTGGTGAAGCCCGACGCGATGCCCAGCACGAAGCCGAGCCAGCGCGGTGGCGGTGGCGCATCGGCGCGCGGCGGAAACAGCAGCCGCTGCGCGAGGAACAGCAGCGTGAGCCCGCCGACGATGCCGGCCACCGTCTTCGGCTGCAGCAGCCCGAACGACAGCGTGCCGAGCAAGGTGCCGAGCAGCCCGGCCGGGATCAGCAGCCGGATCAGCGCCTTGTCGCGCTGCTGGAACAGCGCCTTCACGCCGACCGCGTCCATCACGAGCAGCAGCGGCAGCATGATGGCCGCGGCCTGCGGCACGGTGATCGACAAGGCCATCAGCGGCGTCGCGAGCGAGCCGAAGCCGGCACCGAAGCCGCTCTTGGACAAGCCCATCAACAGCACGGCCGGGATGGCAGCCGCATAGAACCAGGGGTCGGTGATCATCGGCGAGAATTCTCGGATGTTTGCACCGACCCAGCACGACGTTCGCAAGTTCTTTTGCGAGACCTTCCGCAAGCAGCGCGACGGCCTGCCGCTGACGCCGATGGAGACGGTGGCCGGCGACTGGATCGCCAGCCACCCGGAGTACCACGCCGAGCTGGCCGACGAGGCCGCCGCGCTGGCCAAGGTCTATGAGGTCGAAGATGGCCGCACCAACCCCTTCCTGCATTTGTCGATGCACCTGTCGATCAGCGAGCAGGTCAGCATCGACCAGCCGACCGGCATCAAGCAGGCCTATGCCCTGCTGGCCGCCAAGTGCGGCTCGGCCCACGATGCGCAGCACGAGATGATGGAGTGCCTGGGCGAGATGATCTGGGCCTCGCAGCGCAGCGGCCTGCCACCGGACGGCCACAAGTACATCGACTGCGTGCGCCGCCGCGCGACGCGCTGAACCACTGGTGAGGCCCCACAGGGTTACCAACGCTACGGTTTGCTGACAACTGTTCGCGCGGGGATGGGCCACCATCGGCCCCGGTTTTCCCCCAGCGTCGACAACCTGCGAACCGTCCGATGGCCCACCTTCTTGCTCGTCCCGTCTCCCGCCTGATTCCCCACCGCACCGGCTTCGTCGCCGCGCTCGCCTGCGTGAGCTTCGCGTGCCTGGTCGCCACGTCGCAGGCCGATGCCGCGCCCTTCGTGCTGGCCTACACCGACGGCCAACTCGGCCAGTCGTACACCAACCTGCAGGCCTACCACGCGCAGTTGAGCGCGGTGGGCCTGGGTTCGGCCTACAACCTGACGGCCGCGGGCGCGATCGGCACCGAGGGCATGACCAACACGACGCGCAGCATCATCAGCTTCGCGAAGGGCAAGGGCCTGCCGCTGTACCCGACCGTTTCCGACTACAGCAACGACGCCGGGGGCTTCGATCCGGCGATCTCGAAGGCGGTGCTGGCGAGTGCTGCGAGCCGCGCCAAGGCGGTGACGAACCTGGTGAACCTGGCGACCTCGAACGGCTTCGCCGGCATCGACATCGACCTGGAGGCGGTGCAGCCGTCGGACAAGGCGAACCACAGCGCGTTCATCTCCGCGCTGGCCACCGGCCTGCATGCCCAGGGCCTGAAGCTCGTGATCAGCATCCCGCCGAAGACCGGCGACAAGGCACCTGACTACCTGGGCGGCTACGACTACAGCGCGATCGGCGCCGCGGTCGACTACTTCCAGGTGATGACCTACGACGAGGTCGGCCCCGGCTGGGCGAGCAGCGGCTTCAATGGCGAGGTGTGGCCGGGTCCCGAATCGGGCCTGGACTGGCAGAAGGCGATCCTGTCGTACACCGTGTCGCGCGTGCCGGCCTCGAAGGTGCTGGCCGGTTTGCCGAGCTACGGCTACGACTACAGCACCGGCCAGGTGGTGCACTGGTCGAGCTTCCCGGCCGTGCTGGCCGCGCATGCCGGCGCGGCGTTGCAGCGCGATGCGGCGTCGGCGACGCCGTATGCGACCTGGGGCACGGTGCGCAAGCAGCCGGACGGCACCGAGTGGAGCAATTCGACAAAGCAGCCGGCGCTCTGGTACGACGATGCGCAGAGCATCCAGGCCAAGACCGCGCTGGTGAATGCGTACGGGCTGGCCGGAACCAGCGTGTGGGCGATGGGTTATGAAGACGCGAGTTTCTGGTCGGCGGTGAAGGCCGGGTTGGACAACGGTGCGACGGCCCCGCTGAGCATCGATGCCGCGGCGGGCGCCGGTGGATCGATCGTGCCGAGTGGGGCGGTGCAGGTCGTGCAGGGCCGCAGCCAGGGATTCAGCATCGTGCCGAACGCCGGCTACGACATCAGTGCGGTGACGGTGGATGGCGCGGCGATCGGTCCGGTGACGAGCTACACCTTCAGCGACGTGCAGGCCGGCCATTCGATCCGTGCCGCGTTCACCGCGCGCGGCGGCAGCGGCGACACGCAGATCGAAGCCAGCGGCACCGGCCAGGTGTGGATCAAGAACACGACGGCGCTGTCGAACGCGAACCGGCAGGCGCGTGCCGGCATCAACGACGGCAAGCTGGCCACCGGCGTCACGTTGAATGCCGCGGGCGAAGGCGAGGCTGGCAAGTGGGAGGCGGCCGGCGTCACGTGGACGGCGGCGAAGGCGGTCTCGAAGGTGACGTTCATCAACGGCGCGATCGACAGCTACGGCAACGGCTACTTCGAATCGGGCGTGAGCTTGCAGTACACGACGGACGGCACGCGCTGGCTCGAATCGGGATGGGCGATCGCGCCGGCGTATCCGAACAGTGCGGCGGCGGGTGGCGCGAGCTACGCGTTCAGCGGCACGCCGCTGGCGGGTGTGCTCGGCGTGCGGATCTCCGGCAAGACCGGCCCGCAGTCGTGGAGCGCGATCGTCAACGAGGTCCAGGTGACAGGGCGCTGAGGCGCGGACGCTGCGCTGTGCAGGCAGGTTTCGCCCTGCCGGGCGAGTCACTTTCATTTGAGCGCAAATGAAAGTAACCAAAGCAAAGCGCTTTTAACCCGAACACCGTGCGGTTCGTTCTCCACGCTGCGGACAACACGGCTGCTTCGGCTGAAGCTCCGCCTTGATTGGGATTGTTGACCGTTCTTCTCCACCCAGCTCGCTGCGCATCGCCCGCATGACGCGGCGGTGGCGGCCGGTGCGAGGCGAGGCGGAGCGAGCGGGTGGAGCGGGAGGGCAACAATCCCAATCAAGGGACGATGTGCAGCGGCGTGGCAGTGTTGTCCGCAGCGGGCCAGAACGAACCGCATGGTGTTGTATTCGAGCCCTTTGCTTTGGTTACTTTCATTTGGGCTCAAATGAAAGTGACTCGCCCGCCGGGGCGAGACCCGGCAGCAGCCTCACGCAGTGAAGCAAATCACCGAATGGTGACCCAGCGCCATTCCAGCCAGTTATCCGCCCGATGCACCACATCGACATTGGACCGAGCCGCCCAGGGAATCACCTGCCGATGCAGCGGAATATTCAGCACCTGCTCGTTGTGCTCCCGCAGCGCCGCCTTGATCAGCTGCTCGCGCTTCTTCGGATCGGCTTCCTTGCTCGAAGCCGCCGCCAGCTCATCCAGCTTCGCGTCCTTCGTGCCGCCGAAGTTCCACGCCCCCACCCCACCCTCGCCGCGGCTGCGCAGCACCGGCGTCAGCGTCACCTCGGCATCGGTGATGGACCCGCCCCAGCCCAGCATGAACATCGAGGTGTCGAACTTCTGCACCTTCGGGAAATAGGTCGAGCGCGGCATCGCGTTGACGCGGATCTTCACGTTCAGCCGGGCCCACATCGAGGCCAGCGTCTGGCAGATCTCCTCGTCGTTGATGTAGCGGTTGTTCGGGCAATCGAGCGTCACCTCGAAGCCCTGCGCATAGCCCGCATCGGCCATCAGCTTCTTCGCGCCCTCGAGGTCATACGGCAACCGCTTCTCGATCTCGGGATCGTTGAAGGCGCCGAGCGGCGATGACGTGATGCCGCCGGTCGGCACGGCCTGGCCGCGCATCAGCTTGGTCTTGATCGTCTCGATGTCGACCGCCTGGTACAGCGCGCGGCGCACGCGCTGGTCCTTGAACGGGTTCTTGCCCTTCACGCTGCCGTACAGCAGCTCGTCGCGGCTCTGGTCCATGCCGATGAACACGATGCGGTTCTCCGGCCCGTCGATCACCTTCACCTGCGGCGTGACGCGCAGTCGCGCGATGTCCTGCGGCGCCGGGTCGAGCACGAAGTCGATCTCGCCCGACAGCAAGGCCGCCACCCGCGTCGGGTCGCTCTTGATCGGCGTGTAGACCACCTCCTGCACGTTACCGTCGAACTTGCCCCACCACGCCGGGTTGCGCTTGAACACGGTCTTCACGTCGGGCGCCCGCGAGACCAGCATGTACGGGCCGGTGCCGTTCGCGTTGAACGACGCGTAGCTCTCTTCCTTGTTCTTGAAGTCCAGCGGCTTCGTGACCTTGTTCTTCTCGCTCCAGGTCTTGCTCATGATCTGCACCAGCGTCGCGTGCTGCAGGAAGATCGGATTCACCGCCGGCAGGTTGAACTCGACCGTCAGCGCGTCGATCTTCTTCGGCTCGCCGAGCGCGTTCGCATAGGCCTTGATGTCCGAGGTGCCCTCGCGGGCGCGCTGCACCGAGAACACCACGTCGTCGGCGGTGAACGGCGTGCCGTCGTGGAACTTCACGTTCGGGCGCAGCTTGACGCGCCATTGCGTCGGCGTCGTCTGCTGCCACTCGGTGGCGAGCACCGGCTCGATGCCCAGCTGCTTGTCGCGGTTGACCAGCGTCTCGTAGACCTGGCCGTTGATCGCATTCGTCAGCAGCTCGTTCTGCGAATGCGGGTCCATGGTCTGGGCATCGCCCTGGGTGGCCCAGCGCAGGGTTTGGGCGTGCGCGCCGACGCACAGCACGGCGCACAACAACGGAATCCAACGTTTCATGAGGCGATCCTTCGTGATCTGTGGCGTGGAAGGCCGCAGTCTACGGGGATCGGGACCCACCTCTCACCGTTCGCCCTGAGCTTGTCGAAGGGTAGGACTGAGCTTGTCGAAGGCCTTCGACAGGCTCAGTCCGAACGGTGTGTATTCAACGGCGGCTTCAGCGGAAGCGCGACTGCGGCACGGTGTGCAGCTCAGTGGGCAGCGACGCCAAGTACTGCGCCAGCGTCTTCAGCTCGGCATGCGAGAACTGCTTGACCTGCCCGACCATGATCGGGTTGCTGCGGCCGATCTGCGGGTTGCCGTTGGTCTGGTACGCCTTCAGCGCGACGAACAGGTAGTCGGCATGCTGGCCGGCCAGCTTCGGGTAGCTGCCGTCGATCGGCTTGCTGAAGTTCTCGCCGTGGCACGACACGCAGTTGCCCTTCTTCAGCAGCTCGTCGACCTCCGGCGGGGCCTTGGCTTTCTCGGCGAGCTGCGGCTGCTCTTTCGGGAGCTGTTCGTAGAAGGCGGCGAGGTCGGCCATGTCCTGGTCGGTCAGCGGCGCCGCGATCGCACGCATCGTCGGGTGCTTGCGCTCGCCCTTCTTGTACTCGCCGAGCGCGGCGACGACGTACTTGGCGCCCTGGCCCGCGATCATCGGCACCTTGTGCACTTCGGGGAAGCTCGCCTGGTAGCCCGGGATGCCGTGGCAACCGATGCACATCGCGGCTTTCTTTTCTCCGGCCTTGGCATCGCCGGCCTTCGCGTCCTGCCCAGCGGCGGTGCCGGCCAGCATCATGGACACAGTGAATGCGGCGATCAGATTCGACAGGGAAACCAGCTTTGTCATGGCAGCTTTTTTGAAGTTGGCGAGGGCTTGTCTTCGGACCGCGGGCGATTATAGGGCCCGCCTTATACTGGCCCGCACCCCTTCCAACCTTGCGCCGCATGAAGTTCAAAGGCTCTGACAACTACGTTGCGACCGACGACCTGATGCTGGCCGTCAACGCCGCCGCCACGCTGAAGCGGCCGCTGCTGATCAAGGGCGAGCCCGGCACCGGCAAGACGATGCTGGCCGAGGAGGTGGCGCAATCGCTGGGCATGCCGCTGCTGCAGTGGCACATCAAGAGCACCACGAAGGCCCAGCAGGGTTTGTACGAATACGACGCGGTGAGTCGCCTGCGCGACAGCCAGCTCGCCGACGTCGACGGTGGGGCGCGGGTGCACGACATCCACAACTACATCGTCAAGGGCGTGCTGTGGCAGGCCTTCACCGCCGAGCAGCCGGTGGTGCTGCTGATCGACGAGATCGACAAGGCCGACATCGAATTCCCGAACGACCTGCTGCGCGAGATCGACCGGATGGAGTTCTACGTCTACGAGACGCGTGAGCTGATCCAGGCGAAGCACCGGCCGCTGGTGTTCATCACGTCGAACAACGAGAAAGAGCTGCCCGACGCCTTCCTGCGCCGCTGCTTCTTCCACTACATCCGCTTCCCCGACGCCGACACGATGAAGCGCATCGTCGAGGTGCACTTCCCGTCGCTGAAGAAAGAGCTGCTGACCGCCGCGCTGCGCAACTTCTACGACGTGCGCAATCTGCCGGGGCTGAAGAAGAAGCCGAGCACCAGCGAGCTGCTCGACTGGCTGAAGCTGCTGGTGGCCGAGGACATCCCGCTCGAGGTGCTGCAGAGCAAGGACGAGAAGGTGAGCCTGCCGCCGCTGGTGGGCGCGCTGCTGAAGAACGAACAGGACGTGTCGCTGTTCGAGAAGCTCGTCTTCATGCAGAAGCACAACCGATGACGCCTGCCGGGCACCGCTCCGGCCACCCCCGTTTCTCCACCGACTGCCGCTCACGAGGCGGCCACAGACATGGCCCGACACCAGACCCTGAGCATCGATGACCTGTGGGCGCTGCAGCGCGTCGGCGGACTGGCCCTGTCGCCCGACGGCGCGCAGGCGGTCTGTTCGGTCGGCAGCTACTCGATGGAGGACAACAAGGGCACCTCGGCCCTGTGGCTGCTGTCGACCTTCGGCGGCGGGCCGCGCCGGCTGACGCAGGCGGGCGAGAAAGACGGCCAGCCGGCCTGGTCGCCGACCGGCGAGCGCATCGCGTTCATCGCGCGCCGCGAGCAGCAGGGCAAGAAAGACGACACGCCGCAGCTGTACGTGATCGCGCCCGACGGCGGCGAAGCGCGGCGCGTCAGCGATTTCGCGCCCGGCGTCGACGCCTTCAAGTGGTTCCCCGACGGCAAGCGCATCGCGTTCGTCTCGTGGGTGTGGCCCGATGCGCGTGGCGCCGCGGCGCAGGCCAAGCGCCACCAGGCCTTCAAGGACCGCAAGGAAACCGCCTACGTGACGAGCGAGGCCCAGTACCGCTACTGGGACCGCAACCTGCCGATGGAGCGTGTGGCGCACGTGCTGGTGCTCGACGTCGAGAGCGGCCGGGTGCGCGACCTGTTCGAGGGCAGCGACTACGAACTGCAGCGCGGCGACCCCGACGCGCATTCGTTCGACATCTCGCCCGACGGCCGGCACATCGCGTTCGCGTTCGACCCGGCGGCCGAGAAGCGGCTGGACCATTGCAAGTCGCTGGCCGAGGTGGCGGTGCGCACCGGCCGCATCGAGGTGATCGCGCAGGACAAGGCCTGGGACTTCGAGGCCCCGCGCTACAGCCCGGATGGCAAGCGCATCGCGTTCCTCGCGAGCCACCAGGGCAAGCGCCACACGATGCCCAACCATGCGGCGGTGCTGCAGCGGGGCATCGATGCGCCGGTGAAGCAGCAGGTGCTGAGCGCCGCGTGGGATCACGCGGTGAACGGCCCGATCCGCTGGTCGGCCGAGGGCGACGCGCTGATCTTCACGGCCGAAGACCAGGGCCGGTGCCACCTGTGGCGCTTCGACATCGCGACGCGCGCGGCGACGGTGGTGGCGCAAGGCGGCTGGGTGCAGGGCTTCGACGTCGCGGGCGACGTGATCGTGACGGCGGCTGACGCGATGGACCACCCGGCGCGGGTGCATGTGCACCGTGCGGGAGAAGAAACACCGCAGCGCCTGGAGCACTTCAATGATGACCTGCTGAAGCCGGTGCGGCTGGGCAGGCATGAGGACCTGCGGTTCAAGGGCGCGCAGGGCGACGAGATCCAGGCCTGGGTGGTCTATCCGCCGGGGTTCGACCCGAAGAAGAAGTACCCGCTGCTGCACAGCATCCACGGCGGCCCGCACGCCGCTGCCGGCGACACCTTCCACTACCGCTGGAACACGCATGTGTTCGCCGCGCAGGGCTACGTGGTCGTCTGCGTGAACTACCACGGCTCCAGCGGCTTCGGCTACGGGTTCCTCGACAGCATCACGCACCGCTGGGGCGAGCTGGAGCTGCAGGACGTGGAGGCCACGACCGACCTGATGCTGAAGAAGCCGTACATCGACCGCGGCCGCGTCTTCGCGACCGGCGGCAGCTACGGCGGCTACATGGTGGCGTGGATGAACGGCCACGTGAAGCCGGGGCGCTACCAGGCCTATGTGTGCCACGCGGGCTGCTTCGACTGGACGGCGATGTTCAGCGACGACGCCTACACCTGGCACGCGAAGGAGCTGGGGGCCTGGTACTGGGACGACCAGGCCAAGGTCAATTCACAGAGCCCGCACGCCTTCGCGAAGAACATGAAGACGCCGACGCTGGTGATCCACGGGGCGCTCGACTTCCGCGTACCCGACCAGCAGGGACTCGCCTACTACAACACGCTGAAGGCGCGGGGGGTGGATTCGCGGCTGGTGTGGTTCCCGGACGAGAACCACTGGATCCTGAAGCCGCGCAACAGCAAGCTCTGGTATTCCGAGTTCTTCGGGTGGCTCAAGGCGCACGACAAGAAGTAGGTTTCTTGTTGTTGTGCGCACGCCAAAAGCCGTTCGCCCTGAGCCCAAGAGGTCCTTGAAGGGACCCGGCAGTTGCAAAGAAACACCGTTCGCCCTGAGCCTGTCGAAGGGTCGGACTGAGCTTGTCGAAGGGTCGGACTGAGCTTGTCGAAGGCCATGCGCGCTTCGGGCATAACCCTTCGACGGACGGGCCCTTCGACAGGCTCAGGGCGAACGGGGTGGGGGTGAGCTCACCTCAAGAGATTCGAGATATCCCAGGTGACGGCAAAGCGCGGATCCTCCCAGCCCGGGACCCCAGGCCGCTGCGCCGTCCCGAGATCGAACGACAGCCGCCGCGGCACCAGCCACCAGCGAGCGCCGACCCGGTTGACCTCGGTCTCGCCGGCCGAGAGCCCGGTGCCGACCCATTCGGCGTAGAGCGTGCCGCTGCGCAACGGCTGCCACACGCTCGACAAGGTGGCCCGGTTGCGCGGCACGCCCGCCACGTCGCGCCCCAGGTTCATCTGCAGCGCCCAGCTGTCGGCCAGCCGCACCTGCGCGCCCGCGGCAACTGTCGCCTGCTCGGTGCGCAGCCCCGGTTCGGTCTCGGTGCGCAGGCCCGCCCAGCTCATCCGCAATGACGTCTTGAGGCCGCTGCCCAGGGTTTCGGTCGTGCTGGTCTCCACCCGCGAGCGCAGTTGGCTCGGTCCGACATCGGTCGGCTTGGCGCGCGGCGTCTCGACCTTCCAGTCGAGGCGATCACCGCCGCAGCGCCTCGCCAGCAAGGCCTCCTGGTCCGTCGCCCCGGCGTCGGCGAACGGCTCGACGCGGCAAGGCACCGGCGGCGCGGCCGACGCGGCAGCAGCACCGCCCGCCATCAGGACCATCATCAGGGTGCGCTCGAGCGCCGGAAACTTCATGTCACAAGGCGGGGCAGGAATGTCAGCCGAGACATCATGCAAGAAGCTCCCGTAGGACAACGGCAATGCCGCACCGCAACAATGGGGTATGCGCACGAGGACGGTGCGCTCGGACGACGTCACAATACGCGGCAGTTCCATCGGGCAAGTCGTCGTCCCCCTCCGCCATGCTGACCAACTTCTTCTACACGCTGCGCGCCGCCAAGTTGAAGGTCTCCGTCAAGGAATACCTGACGCTGCTCGAAGCCTTGCAGGCCGGTGTGATCGACGATGACGGCGGCCCGAGCGTCGACAAGTTCTACCTGCTCGCCCGCACCACCCTCGTCAAGGACGAAGCCAACTTCGACAAGTTCGATCGCGCCTTCGCCGCCTACTTCAAGGGCGTCGAGCTGCTCACCGACTTCACGCAGGACGTGCCGCTCGACTGGCTGCAGAAGAAGCTCGAACTCGAACTCAGCCCCGAGGACAAGGCCGCCATCGAGAAGATGGGCTGGGACGAGCTGATGGAAACCTTGAAGAAGCGCTTCGAGGAACAGAAGGAACGCCACGAAGGCGGCAACCGCATGATCGGCACCGGCGGCACCAGCCCGTTCGGCGCCTTCGGCTACAACCCGCAAGGCATCCGCATCGGGCAGGACAAGACCCGCAACAAGAGCGCCGTGAAGGTGTGGGACCAGCGCCAGTTCAAGGACTACGACGACTCGCTCGAACTCGGCACCCGTAACATCAAGGTCGCGTTGCGCCGGCTGCGCCGCTTCGCCCGCGAAGGCTCCGACGAAGAACTCGACCTCGACGACACCATCCGCTCCACCGCCGCCAACGCCGGCTACCTCGACATCAAGATGGTGCCCGAGCGCCACAACAAGGTGAAGGTGCTGCTGCTGATGGACGTGGGCGGCACGATGGACGAGCACATCCACCGCGTCGAAGAAGTGTTCAGCGCCGCCAAGGCCGAGTTCAAGCACCTCGAGTTCTATTACTTCCACAACTGCGTCTACGACTTCATGTGGAAGAACAACCGCCGCCGCTACAGCGAGAAGTTCTCCACCTGGGACCTGATCCGCAAGTACAACAAGGACTACAAGCTGATCTTCGTCGGCGACGCGACGATGAGCCCCTACGAGATCCTCCAGCCCGGCGGCAGCGTCGAATACAACAACGAGGAAGCCGGCGCCGAATGGCTGCAGCGCCTCACGCATGCCTTCCCGAAATTCGCGTGGATCAACCCCGAGCCGCAAGGCGTCTGGGGCTACCGCCAGAGCATCTCGATCGTCGCCCAGCTGATGAACCAGCGCATGTTCCCGCTCACGCTGCAGGGCCTGGAAGGGGCCATGCGGCTGCTGAGCAAATGAGGTTGCCCGCACCGCCCCTGCTGGCCGCCAGGCTCGCGCTCTCTTTGTCGATGTCCTTGTCGATCTCGCTGTCCGGCTGTGCGATCTTCAAGCCCGACGCCGATGACGGCAGCAAGCCCGACGCCACCGCTGCCGCCGCGCCGGCCGCGGCAGCGTCCGCACCGGCCTTCGCCGCCTACCGGCTCGAGGTCGATGCGCCCGACGACCTGAAGGCCCTGCTCACGACCTACCTCGACCTCGGCCGCTTCCAGTCGTCGACGCAGGAGGGCATCACCCGCGCCGAACTCGACCGCCTCGCCGCGGCCGCACCGGCCCAGGCCAAGACGCTGGTCGAGACCGAGGGCTACTTCAATGCCGAAGCCAGCGTCGAGCGCAGCGAGACACCCGAAGGCCTGCCGGTCATCAAGCTGGTGCTGCAGGCCGGCCCGCGCACCCGCGTCGACCACTGGGACCTGCAGATCGAGGGTGAGTTGAAGAAGGGCCTCGACGCCAAGGACCCGGCCGCGCGCGAGACCCTCGACCGCCTCGAAAGCCAGTGGCCGCTGAAGCTCGGCCGCCCGTTCCGCCAGAGCCTGTGGGGCGAGGCGAAGAACGAGACCGTGGCCCGGCTGCGTGCCGACGGCTACCCGGCCGCGCAATGGACGAGCACCGAGGCGCGCGTCGACGCGTCGACGCAGAAGGCCAGCATCACCGCGGTGCTCGACAGCGGCCCGCTGTTCCACCTCGGCGAGATCCGCATCGAAGGCCTGCAGCGCTACGACGAAGGCGCGATCCGCAACCTCGCCGACTTCGGGCCCGGCACGCCCTACACCGAGAAACGCATCCTCGATTTCCAGGAACGCCTCGGCAAGCTCGGGCTGTTCGAGGGCGTCTCGGTCGAGATCGACCCCGATCCGGCGGTGGCTGCCGCGACACCGGTCACGGTGCGGGTGCGCGAACAGACGCTGCAGCAGGCCACCTTCGGCATCGGCTACAGCGACAACACCGGCGGGCGCTTCACCTTCGAGCACCGGCATCGCCGGCCCTTCGGCTTCAATGCGCAACTGCACAACAAGCTCGAACTCGGCCGCGACCTGCGCTCGTGGGACGCCGACCTCACGTCGAACCCGACCGACGGCCAGTACCGCAACCTGATCGCCACCAGCGTCTCGCGGCTCGACTCGGCCGGCGCGATCACGCTGAACTCGCGCGTGCGGGTCGGCCGCTCGCTCGACACCGAGCACATCGAGCGGCTGATCTTCGTCGAGGTGCTCGATTCCAAGCTGACCAACGACACCGCCGAGCAGGACAGCCGCGCGGTCTCGCAGAACTACAACTGGGTCTGGCGCGACGTCGACAGCATCGTGCTGCCGACCAGGGGCCTCACCGCCTCCATCCAGGCGGCCGGCGGCTACGCGGTGAACAACTTCGCCAGCAACGGCCCGTTCGGCCGCACCTATGGCCGCCTGACCGGCTACTGGCCGCTCGGCCAGCGCTGGTACGGCCAGGCGCGCGTCGAGGTCGGCGGCGTGTTCGCGAAACCCGACGTCGGCATCCCGGATGCGCTGCTGTTCCGCGCCGGCGGCGACGACTCGGTGCGCGGCTACGCCTACCGATCGCTGGGTGTGACCAAGGATGGCGAGCTCTACGGCGGCCGCTACCTGCTGACCAGCAGCATCGAACTCGCACGCCCGATCTCGCCGCGCATGCCCTCGCTGTGGTGGGCGGTGTTCGCCGACGGCGGCAATGCGTCCGACACCTGGGGCCACGTGAACTCGGTCTACGGCTACGGCGTCGGCCTGCGCTGGCGCAGCCCGGTCGGGCCGCTGCGCATCGACTATGCGCACGGGCAGGCGGTCGACGAGAACCGCCTCCACCTCAGCGTCGGCATCGCCTTCTAGAGCACGCATGAGCGACGACACCGAAGCCACGCCCGCTCCGCCGAAGCCGCTGCGCCGACGCCGCTGGTGGGTCGCGCTGCTGATCATCGGCTTCGTGCTGCTGATCGTGCTGCCGGCCGCGCTGGTCGGCACCGCGCTGTGGGCCGCCGGCAGCGAGAGCGGCACCGCGTGGCTGCTCGGCAACGTCGCGCGCTCGCTGCCGCTGCTGCAGGTCAGCGAGCCGCGCGGGTCGCTGGTCGGCGATTTCAGCGCGAAGCAGGTCGTCGTCGTGCTCGGTGAACACGATCGCGTCGTGATCGACGCGTTGCGCTGGCGCGGCCTCTCGCTGTCGTTCACGCCCTACCCGCGCTCGTGGGCCGCGGTGCATGCCGATGCGATGTCGGCCGACCGCGTCACGGTGCAGATCGGCCCGGCTGATCCGAACGCCAAGCCGTCGGGCCTGCCGACCTCGCTGCGCTCGCCGGTCGAGCTGTATGTCGACAAGCTGACCGTCGGCACGCTGCTGGTGCCGGGGCTGGAGGCGCATCCGCTGCGCGAGATCGCGGCCAAGGTCGCGCTCGGCGCCGAGCGCGGCGCGCTGCACCGCGTCAGCGATGTCTCGCTGCGGCTCGATGCGCTGCAGGTCACCGGCCAGGCGCAGATCGGCGCCGACGGCGACATGCCGCTCGAGCTGCAGCTGGCCGGCGTGCAAGGCAGCGGCAGCGATGCGGCACTGCCGGCACTGCCGACGTGGGCCAAGTCGCTGCGCAACGACTGGCATGCCGACCTGTCGGCGAAAGGCCCGCTCGCGCGCTTCAATGCCAAGGCCGCGTTGCGCGCGCAGGGGCAGTCGCTCGATGCCACCGCCACCGTCGCGCCATGGGACAACTGGCCGCTGCCGCAGGTCGACGCCAGCACGCAGGCGCTGGACCTGTCGGCGCTGCTGACCAGCGCGCCGGTCACCGCGCTGAGCGGCACGGTCTCGATCGCGCCCACCGATGCGAAGGCCGGCAAGGGCGGCCTCGCCGCGCGCGGCACGCTGCGCAACGACACCCCCGGCCGCTGGGACGAGCAGCGCCTGCCGCTGCGCCAGCTGAGCTTCGATGTGCGCGGCCGCGCCGACCAGCCGCGGCAGTTCGAGCTCGCGGCGTTCGAGGCGGTGCTGGCCGGCACCGCCAAGCCGGCCGGCAGCCTGAGCGGCACTGGCCGCGTCGACGGCGGCAACTTCGAGCTGAACGCGGTGCTCGACAAGGTGGCGCCGTCCGAGCTGGACCCGAACCTGCCGGCGATGACGCTCGGCGGCCCCGTCACGCTGTCCGGCCAGACGCACCCGCCGCTGCCCGACGGCAGCGCGCAGCCGCCGACCTTCAAGGCGCTGGTCGACCTGAAGGGCCAGCTGCTGCAGCCGGCGCGCGCGGTGCAGCTGAAGGTCGATGCGCAGGGCGATGAGCGGCACATTGAGCTGCGCGAACTGCGCGCCTCCGCCGGCGCCGCACAGGCCAGCCTGAGTGGCAGCGCCGAACGCGGCGAAGCACTCTGGCAGGCCAAGGCAAAGGGGGCGCTGGTCGATTTCGACCCCGCTGCATGGTTCCCCGGTCCGCCCGAATCGAGCTGGCACCTCGGGCCGCACCGGCTGAACGTGAAGGGCGAGCTCTCGCTGACGGTGCCCGACAGCGTGACCGCCCCGGCCCCGCGTGGCGCGACCTTGCTCGACCGCCTGGCCGCGCTGCGCGGCGACATCACCGCGGTGATCGGCGACAGCGTGCTGGCCGGCGTGCCACTGACCGGCGACATCGCGCTGCACCACCCGAGCGCCGCCTCGCCGTTCGCCGCCACCGTGAAGCTCGATGCCGGTGGCAACGCGCTGAACGCCGAAGGCACGCTCGCCACCGATGCGCGAGGCACCGCCGACCGCTGGCATGTCGACGCCCGCGCGCCGGTGCTGGCGCGCCTGCAGCCGCTGCTGAAGCTGCTGCCCGGCGCGCAGGCGTCCGGCCTGCTCGAAGGCCTGAACGGCAGCTTCACCGGCGAGGCCGAACTCACCGGCCGCTGGCCCGACGTGAAGACGCAGGGCAAGGGGAACCTCGCGAAGCTGCGCGCCGGCCCGCTGGCGGTCGGCCAGGCCGACCTGCACTGGCAGGCCGGCAGCAGCGCCGACGCGCCGCTGGAACTCAACGCCGACATCACGCAGGGCGCATGGCGCGGCCAGGGCCTGGACAGCAGCCGGCTGCAGCTGCAGGGCACGGCCCGCTCGCACACGCTGAACTGGCGCACCGAACTGAAGGCCTTGCCGCCGGCCTGGGTCGACAACGTGCAGCCGCCGCCTGCCGCCCGGGCGGCCAGTGCACCCCCCGCCAGCGCTCCCGTGGCC
>NZ_JBFULV010000060.1:0-44131 GCF_054049715.1 Rhizobacter sp. P5_C2
GCTCGATGCGCTGGCCTCGCCGCAGCACCGGCTGTCGCTCGCGCAGGCGCTGCGCAGCCCGCTGTTCCGGGTCGGTGACGGCGAGCTGATCGCGCTGGCGCAGCAGGTGGCCGATGGCGGCGACTGGTTCGGTGCGCTGCTGGCCGGGCCGCACGACGGCCACCCGGCGCTGCAGCGGGCGGTCGTGCGGCCCGGCCAGCAGCGCACCGAACCAGTCGCCGCCATCGGCCACCTGCTGCGCCAGCGCGATCAGCTCGCCGTCACCGACCCGGAACAGCGGGCTGCGCAGCGCCTGCGCGAGCGACAGCCGGTGCTGCGGCGAGGCCAGCGCATCGAGCATCGCGATCAGGTCGCGCACCTCGGGCGCATCCATCAGCGACTGGTCTTCGACCGCAGCGGCCGGCAGGTGCCGCGCCTGCAGCGCCTGCGCGACCAGCCGCAACGACGCGCGCTTGCGGCACAGCACGAAGATCTCGCCGGGCGCGAACGCACCGCTGCCGACCAGCTCGCCGGCCGCCTGCGCGACCCAGCGGGCCTCCTGCTCGCGCAGCACTTCTTCGGGTTCGTGCCGCGGCGTGACCAGGCTGTCGCGCCACAGCAGCCGGCCTTCGTCGCGCGCAGCGCTCTCGCGCGGCGGGCGCGGCACCGGCGGCAACGCTCGCAGGCCGGCGCCGGCAATCGGTGCGATCTCGGTGCTGTGCGCGCGGAAATCGCTGTAGTCGCCGTCGCGCTGCGCTGCCTCGAACACCTGGTTCAACGCGGCGATCACCTCGGGCGCGTTGCGCCGCGTGTGGTCGCAGGCCAGCACATGGCCGCCCAGGCCGTCGGCGACGAACTCGGCCGCCGCGGCGAACACCCGCGGCTCGGCACGGCGGAAGCGGTAGATGCTCTGCTTCGGGTCGCCGACGATGAAGACCGACGGCGGCCGCTGACCGCTCGCGCCGCCACCGGCGCCGGCATAGGCCGACAGCCAGCTGTGCAGCGCATGCCACTGCAGCGGGCTGGTGTCCTGGAACTCGTCGATCAGCACGTGGCGCACGCGCGAATCGAGCCGCTCCTGCACCCAGCCGGAGAGGTCGGCATCACGCAGCAGCGCGAGCGCGCAGCGTTCGAGGTCGGCCATGTCGGCCAGCCCGCGCAGGCGCTTGAACGCGGCGAACTGCGCGAGCAGCACGCGCGACAGCCGCGCCATGCGCAGGTGCTCGTCGTGCGCGAGCTGCTGGCGCGTCGCGTGGTGGATGGCGTCGAGCAGCGCGACCGCGTCGTCGAGTTCGGGCGCGGCCAGGTGCGCGCGCAGCTGGCCGCTGCTGTTGAGCAAGGCGCTGCGCGCGGCATTCAATGCGGCCTCGGGCTCGTCCAGTGCGAGCGCCTGCTCGAGCAGGCTGCCCTGCTTGCGCGGCGTGGCCTTGGTCTGCGCACCGAGCGCTGCGGCCACGCGCAGCAGCAGCGCGCGCGCTTCGGCATCGTTCAGCCGGTGCGCCGGATGCGGCAGCGCGGCCAGCGCCGGCCACAGCTGCGCGGCCGACGGCACACTCTCGTCGAGCACGCCGGCCTCGTCGGCCAGCTCGATCTCGACACGCTTGTCGAGCACCGTCGCGAGCCATTTCGCGGTCTGCGAACGGCCGCGCCGCTCGATCAGCGCGCGGTAGTCGGCGTGCAGTGCGTCGTCGTCGAGCAGCGCGGCGTGGAAGCGCCGGAAGATCTCGCCGAGGTGCTCGTCGATGTCCTCGATCAGGCTCATGCCGGGCTGCAGCCCGAGTTCGGCCAGCAGGTCGAGCGGCGCGGTCTTCAGCAGTTGCGAGAACCAGGCGTGGAAGGTGCGGATCTCGACCGGCCGGCCGGTGGTGAGCACCTCTTCGTGCAGGCCGGCCAACCGCGCCGCGAGCCCTGCCGCCTGCGCCGGCGGCACGCCGCGCGCGACCAGCTCGGCCGCGCGCTTCGCATCGTCGACCTGCGGCGACGCGAAATCGGCCAGCCACTGGTTGAGCCGCTCGCGCATCTCGCCAGCCGCCTTGCGGGTGAAGGTGATCGCGAGGATCTCCTGCGGGCGCGCGCCGTCGAGCAGCGCGCGCACGATGCGCGACACCAGCATCCAGGTCTTGCCCGCGCCGGCGCAGGCCTCGACGACGACGCTGCGCTGCGGGTCGCAGGCGATCGTGTAGAACGCCTCGCGCGAGACCGGCGCGCCGTCCGCCTGGTAGGCCGGGGCGTTCATCGCGCGCTCCATTGGTCTTTGCGGCACAAACCCCGCGCCTCGCAGAAATCGCAGACGCGGCCCTCGCCGAGCGCCGGCAGGCCCGCGCCGGCGCGGATGCGGGCGAGTTCATCGGACAGGCCCTCGACCAGCGCCTGCGCGCTCGCCTCGACCTCGGGGTGCGGCACCTGGCGGATCTCGTGGCCGGCGTCGAGCAGCAGGTAGACGGCCTGCAGGCCGGCATCGGTGTGCGGGCGCATCAGCGCGGCGTAGAACGCGAGCTGCGTGTCTTCGAGCGGCTGGCGCACCTGCTGGCGCAGCGCGGTCTCGCTGCCGGTCTTGTAGTCGATCAGCTCCAGCACGTCGGCGCCTTCGACGCGGCGGCGGTCGGCGCGGTCGATGCGGCCATGCAGCGTGACGGCGGCCGGCGCCGGCAGGTCGATCTCGTGCGCCTGCTCGCCTTCGGCCCACGCGATGCCTTGCGCATCGCGCTCGTGCAGCCACGCGATGTAGCGCGGCGCGAGCTGCTCGAAGCTGGCGCCGTACGGCAGGAAATCCTCGTCGGCCAGGCCGGCGCGGTCCTGCATCGTGCGGCCCAGGTGCAGCAGGTGGGCGGTCTCGTCGGCCGGCGTGCCGGGCTCGGCGCGCGTCTCGTGGAAGGCCTGCAGCACCGCGTGCAGCCAGTTGCCGTAGTCGCGCTTCTCGACCTCTTCGTCGAGCTCGCCGGGCTCGCGCAGCTTCAGCATGTGCCGCGCGTGGAAGCGGTACGGGCAGGCACGCAGCGCTTCGCAGGCGCTGGCCGACAGCTTGTCGGGCAGCAGCGCGCCGGCCGATGGCGCGGGCATGAAGACCGGTTGCGGTTCGACCGCCTGCGAGGGGCGCGGATCGGCCCACGGCTCGAAAGCGCGCGACGCCTTCTGCAGCGCGAGCGACAGCCGCTCGACCAGCGGGCTGGCCGACAGCGGCTCGCTGCCGTCGACATGCCGGCGCAGCAGCGTGACCTGCGCGGCATGCATCGCATGCGCGAACGACAAGGCCTCGCGCTCGCGGCGGCTGGCCGCGCTGGGCAGGCCGAGCGCCACCGCCTGCGCGTCGCTGATGAAAGGCAGCGGATCGACGCCGGCACCGAGGTGGCGCTCGTCGGCGCCGGGCAGCASCAGCGCGGCGAACGGCCGCAGCGTGGCATGCGCGAGCGGCGTGATCACGACCGCCGGCTGCGGCGGCGCGGGCGGCACGAACGACGACTCCTCGAGCACGCCGTCGACCCACTGGCGGAATTGCTCGAGCGTCATCGAGGTCTGGCCCGCCTGGGCCGGCCAGCCGCGGCCTTCGGACAGCCACAGTGCAGCCAGCACCTGGGCGCCGGCCGCGTCATCGGCCAGCGCATCGGCCAGGCCGGCGGCGCCGAGCAGGCCTTGCAAGGCCTCGCACCAGTCACGCAACGGGCGCCGGCCGGGCTCGGCGAGCGGCGCCAGCGCGGCGCTCAACGCGGCCCACAACCGGGCCTCGCCGGGGTGCAGCCGCTCGGCATCGATCTGCGACGTGCGGCGCCAGCCCTGGCGGCGGCAGGTGGCTTCGAGCGATTGCGTCAGCGACGCCACCGCGCCGACGCCCGGCCACGGCGCCGTCAGCGACTTCAGTGCGTCGAGCGTCGCATCGGCGCTCGACGCACCGACCGCGCGCAACAGCCCCATCAACTGCGCCGCGGCCCGCGTGGTCGACAGCTTCCAGCCGGTTTCGTCGAGCACCGCGACCGATTGCCGCGCCAGCAGCGCGTGCACGCGGCGCACCAGCAGGCGGTCCTGCGCGACCAGCGCCACCGGCAGCTCGCCGCGCTGCACATGCGCGAGCACCTGCGCGGCGGTGCACTGGGCCTCGTCCTCGAAGCCCTCGCACAGCGCGACGGCCGGCGTGCGCGACGGCAGGCGCAGCGCCGCGGCATCGGTGTCGACGAAGACGGCGGGCACGCGCGCGGCGCGCAGCAGCGCATCGGTCAGTGGATCGCTGCCGCCGACGCGGACCGCGATCCAGGCGGCAGGACGCAGCGCGAACAGCGCGTCGGTGTGCGGCGGCGCGGCGGCCGCGGCCCATTCGACCGCGATCGCCGCGATCTGACGCTCGGTGAGCCCGGGCCCGTCGCCGGCGGCCAGCAGCGCGCGGGCCTGTCGCCAGTGGGCTTCGCGGCCGGACGGCTCGATCGCCGCCGCGGCGCGCGCGAGCCCGTGCGACAGCCGCACGAAACCGGCCACCGCATCGTCGAAGGCCCGCGGATCGCTGCGGCCCCAGGCCTGCAGCCGCGCCTGGCTGCGCAGGATGCGCGCGGCCGCCAGGCGATCGAGGTGGACATCGAAGCTGATCTGGCCTTCCTGCGCCCCCGGCGGCGGGCCGAGCCGCTGCGCGAGCGTCTGCGTCGTCTCGATCTCCGGCATCCAGCCGCCGGCCTGCGCCCAGGCGGCCCGCGCCGCGCCCAGCTGCTGCGCGAACGGCATCAGCAGCACGCAGCCGCGCGCCTCGATGCCCTCGCGCGCCAGCCACGCGCGCACCTGCGCGACGAGGCCCGGCCCGTCGAGTGCGGCGGCCGGCAGGGTGTCGATCACCGGGGTGTCTAGGTCGCTCAAAGTGGCGTCGAAAAGGCTTGGAGAAGACGTTGCAGCTATCGAAGCCATAGCCGCGGTGAGGTCGGGACACGCCGCGTGCGCAGGGGCTTTGTGTCAGAATCATTGTGCCTTGCCACTCGCAACGGGTGGCACATGTCCAAGGACAAATCCCATGAGCAGCGAACTGATCAAGCACACCACCGACGCGTCGTTCGACAGCGACGTCCTGCAGGCGGACAAGCCCGTCCTGGTCGACTACTGGGCCGAATGGTGCGGCCCCTGCAAGATGATCGCCCCGATCCTCGACGAAGTGTCGAAGGACTACAGCGGCCGCCTGCAGATCGCCAAGCTGAACGTCGATGACAACCGCGACGTGCCCGCCAAGTTCGGCATCCGCGGCATCCCGACCCTGATGCTGTTCAAGGGCGGCCAGCTCGCCGCCACCAAGGTCGGCGCACTTTCGAAGGCCCAGTTGACGGCCTTCCTCGACGGTCATCTATAATCCGCCGAATCGTGGTGGCCTCGGGCCCCGTTCTCCCCGGACGGACTGAAGCCACCACCTGAAGATTGCCACCCCGCCCAATGCCGACAACGGCAGCGGCGCACCGGTCCGGCACAAAACTCCAGCGTTTCAAATCCCAGATAGTCGTCGTCGCGAAAGCGGTGCCAAGTTGTCCTGCAGCCCGATGTCGGGTTGCTCGCGAAACTTGTCGCAGCGATCGATCCGGGTCCGGTTTCAAGGATCCTGCTTGCACTCTTTCCAGGGGCACTGCCCATGCATTTGTCTGAACTGAAAGCGCTCCACGTTTCCGAGCTCATCACGATGGGTGAGGCGCTGGAGATCGAGAACGTCGCCCGCATGCGCAAGCAGGAGCTGATGTTCGCGATCATGAAGAAGCGCGCAAAAGGCGGCGAGCAGGTCTTCGGCGACGGCGTGCTCGAAGTGCTGCCCGACGGCTTCGGCTTCCTGCGCGCACCCGACGCCAGCTACATGGCCTCGACCGACGACATCTACCTGTCGCCGAGCCAGATCCGCCGCTTCAACCTGCACACCGGCGACGCCGTCGAAGGCGAAGTGCGGGTTCCGAAGGACGGCGAACGCTACTTCGCGCTCGTCAAGGTCGACCGTGTCAACGGCCTGACGCCCGAGGAGAGCAAGCACAAGATCATGTTCGAGAACTTGACGCCGCTGTTCCCGAAGGAACAGTTCAAGCTCGAACGCGACATCAAGAGCGAAGAGAACGTCACCAGCCGCATCATCGACCTGATCGCGCCGATCGGCAAAGGCCAGCGCGCGCTGCTCGTGGCCCAGCCGAAGACCGGCAAGACGGTGATGATGCAGCAGCTGGCGCATGCGCTGGTCGCCAACCACCCCGACATCTACCTGATCGTGCTGCTGGTCGACGAACGGCCGGAAGAAGTGACCGAAATGGTCCGCACGGTGCGCGGCGAGGTCATCAGCTCCACCTTCGACGAGCCGGCCGCGCGCCACGTGCAGGTCGCCGAAATGGTGATCGAGCGCGCCAAGCGCCTCGTCGAGATGCGCAAGGACGTGGTGATCCTGCTCGACTCGATCACCCGCCTGGCCCGTGCCTACAACAACGTGCTGCCCTCGTCCGGCAAGGTGCTGACCGGCGGCATGGACTCGAACGCGCTGCAGCGCCCGAAGCGCTTCTTCGGTGCGGCACGCAACGTCGAAGAAGGCGGCTCGCTGACCATCATCGGCACCGCGCTGATCGACACCGGCAGCCGCATGGACGACCTGATCTACGAAGAGTTCAAGGGCACCGGCAACTGCGAGATCCACCTGGATCGCCGCATGGCCGAGAAGCGCGTCTACCCGTCGATCCTGATCAACAAGACCGGCACGCGCCGCGAAGAGCTGCTGCTGCAGCCCGAGATCCTGMAGAAGACCTGGATCCTTCGCAAACTGCTGTACCCGATGGACGAGATCGAGGCGATGGAATTCATCCTCGACAAGATGAAATCCACGAAGAACAACCACGATTTCTTCGACATGATGCGCCGCGGCGGTTGATGCCTGTTCGCGCGACGCTATAATCCGCGGTTTTCCGCATTCCGGAAAGTGCGCCAAGTGGTTTGGCGTGGCTCCCGGTATCACAGCGCTGAAGAGGTTTCTCATGGCCAAAGAAGGCATCCACCCGAACTACCGCGACATCTGCTTCGTGGACCTGTCCAACGGTTTCAAGTTCGTCACGCGCTCGTGCGCGCAGTCGAAGGAAACCATCAAGATGGAAGATGGCCGTGAGCTG
Organism: Rhizobacter sp. P5_C2; assembly: GCF_054049715.1. Classification (NCBI taxonomy): domain Bacteria; kingdom Pseudomonadati; phylum Pseudomonadota; class Betaproteobacteria; order Burkholderiales; family Sphaerotilaceae; genus Rhizobacter; species Rhizobacter sp. P5_C2. The sequence continues at coordinate 7,065 of NZ_JBFULV010000060.1, forward strand.
CCGCTGATCAAGCTGGAAACCACCAGCGAATCGCACCCGTTCTACACCGGCACCCAGAAGAGCATCGACTCGCTGGGCGGCCGCGTCGAGAAGTTCCGCAACAAGTTTGCGCACCTGAAGGCGAAGTAAATCCCCTCGCGATGAGCGACACCAAGGCAGCCTGCGGGCTGCCTTTTTCGTTGGCGCGCCCGAACTTCGTGCACAAGTTGCTGCATCATCGTCGCCGTCCCGAGAACAGCCTGCGCCACCGTCCTTGAACTCTCCCACCCCTGCCCTCGTCACCCAGCGTGCGGCCCAGCGCCTGCCGCGCCTGGCCCTGCTGCTGTTCTGCGCGGCCTACCTGCTGCCCGGCCTGTTCGGGCGCGACCCGTGGAAGGCCGCCGACATGACGTCGTTCGGCTACATGGTCGACATCGCGCAGGGCAGCACCAGTTGGTGGTCGCCGACCGTCGCGGGCATCCCGAGCGATTCGGCGCTGCTGCCCTACTGGCTCGGTGCCGTCTTCATCAAGCTGCTCGGCGGCCTGCTCGGCCCGCCGCTCGCCGCCCGCATCCCGTTCACGCTGCTGCTGGGCGTCACGCTGCTGCTGACCTGGTACAGCACCTACCACTTCGCACGCACCGAGGCGGCCCAGCCGGTGCCGTTCGCGTTCGGCGGCGAGGCCAGCCCGATCGACTATGCGCGCGCGGTGGCCGACGGCGCGCTGCTCGCGCTGATCGCGAGCCTCGGCCTGCTGCAGCTCGGCCACGAGACCACGCCCGAACTGGCGCAGCTGGCCAGCGTGTCGCTGTTCCTCTATGCGCTGGCGGCCTGCCCGTTCCGCGGCTGGCAGAGCAAGGCGGCGGTGGTGGTCGCGCTCCCGGCGCTCGCAGCCAGCGGCGCGCCGATGATCGGTGCGCTGCTCGCCGTCACCGGCGGCATCGTCTGCGGCCGCTCGAGCTACGAGCCGGCGCGCCGCTTCACGCTGTGGATCGCCGCCGGCGGCGTGCTGGGGCTGGTCGTCGCGACGCTGCTCGGCGCCTGGGGCTGGCGGCTCGACGGGTATGTCGAGGCGAGCGATTTCGTCAGCCTCGGCAAGCTCTTCGTCTGGTTCATGTGGCCGGGCTGGCTGCTCGCGTTCTGGACGCTGTGGCGCTGGCGCGCGCAGTGGCTGAACCGGCACATCACCGCGCCGCTCGGCTGCGTGCTGGTCAGCGTCGGCGCCTGCCTCGCGATGGGCGGCTCGGACCGCGCGCTGATGCTCGGCCTGCCGCCGCTCGCGGTGCTGGCGGCATTCGCGCTGCCGACGCTGCACCGCGGCACCTCGGCCGCGATGGACTGGTTCTCGGTGTTCTTCTTCAGCGTCTGGGCGCTGGCGATCTGGGTCGTCTACGCGTCGGTCTACACCGGCGTTCCGGCCAAGCCGGCGGCCAACGTCGCGCGGCTCGCGCCGGGCTTCATCCCGAACTTCTCGCTGCTGGCGCTGCTGACCGCGATCGCCGCCACGCTGGCCTGGCTGTGGCTGGTCAAGTGGCGCACCGGGCGGCACCGCCATCCGCTGTGGAAGAGCCTGGTGCTGCCGGCCAGCGGCGTCGCGCTGTGCTGGTCGCTGCTGATGACGCTCGGGCTGCCGCTGTTCGACTACGCGCGCAGCTACCGCCCGCTGGTGACGCGCATCGCACGCCACGTGCCGGGCGACGTCTGCATCGCGGCACCCGGCCTGAGCCGCGCGCAGCTGGTGGCGCTGGAGTACTTCGGCGGCTACCGCGTCGATGCGACGCAGATGCCGGACCACACGCTGTGCGAGTTCCTGGTGGTGATGGAGACCTTGCGCCGCCAGGCGCCGGCGCCGAAGGGCTGGCAGCTGATCACGCGGGAATTGCGGCCGTCGGACAGCGACGAGGTGGCAGCGGTCTACCGCCGCGGTCCGTAGCCTACGAGTCTTGAACCTGCGGCATGGCGCGCCGCGGATCCGGCGCCGGCTCGAGAAACCGCACCCGCGCGGCCGGCAGCACCAGGCAGAAGCGCGAGCCCTTGCCGATCTCGCTGTGGATGTCGAGTTCGCCGCCATGCCGCTGCACCACGTGCTTGACGATCGACAGCCCGAGCCCGGTGCCGCCGGTGTCGCGCGAGCGGCTGCCGTCGACGCGGTAGAAGCGCTCCGTCAGGCGCGGCAGGTGCTCGCGCGCAATGCCCGGCCCGCTGTCGCTGACCGACACCTCGCCGGCCCCGTCCTCGCGCATGCGCCAATTCACTGCGATGCGCCCGCCCTCCGGCGTGTAGCGCACCGCGTTCGTCACCAGGTTGCCGACCGCGCTCATCAGCTCGCTCTCGCTGCCGGCCAGCTGGGCCGCATCGGCACCGGCGAAACTCAGCTGGTGGCGGCCCATCGACAGCGCGGTCGCATCGGCCTGCGCCTGGCCGAACAGCTTGCTGACGGCCACCCAGCGGTCGCTCGGCGGGCGCGGGCTGCCCTCGAGCTGCGCCAACGTCAGCAGGTCGGCCACCAGCGTCTGCATGCGCTGCGTCTGCTGGCCCATCAGCGTCAGCACGCGGCGGCGCTCGACCTCGGTCAGCGGCAGGTTGCTCATCGTCTCGATGAAGCCCGACAGCACCGTCAGCGGCGTGCGGATCTCGTGCGAGACGTTGGCGACGAAATCGCGCCGCATGCCCTCGGAGCGCTCGCGCTCGGTGATGTCGAGCGACAGCACCAGCTTCAGGCCGTCGCCATAGGGGCGGATGTAGACCGACAAGGTGCCGCGGTTGCGCAGGTCAGGCACCGACACCGCCTGATCGAACGCGCCCGCCTGCAGGTAGCTGACGAAGGCCGGCGCGCGCACGAGGTTGGTCACGCGCTGGCGCCTGTCGCGCACCGGGTCGAGCCCGAAGTGGTCGGCCGCGACCGAGTTGCACCATTCGATCTGGTCGTTCTCGTCGAGCAGCAGCACGCCGTTCGGCGAGGCTTCGATGGCCGACAGGAAATGCGCGAGGCGCCCCTGCTCGCGGCTCACCGTGCGGTCGCGCGCCACCACCGCGCGTTCGATGCGGTAGCCCATCTCGCCCCAGAAGCCGGTGTCGCGCGGCGCCGAGCCTTCGAGCGAGCCGCTGAGCCAGCGCATCAGCCGGTAGCCGCGCACCGCGTCGATCAGCGCCACCGCGCTCGCGCCGACCAGCGTGCCGAGCCACAACCCGACCAGCGGCGCATGCGCCATCTCGCCCAGCACGTGGCCGAGCGCGCCGCCGACCGCCATCGCGAAGACACCGGCCAGGAAGCGCGGCAGCAGCCAGTTCATCGCATCGGGTCCGTTGTGCGGTCGCGGGACGGCAGGCTCAAGCCGACAGCGACTGCGACTGCACCTGCTGCGTCAGCCGGTAGCCGGCGCCACGGACGGTCTCGATCATCTGCGAGCAGTTGACCGGGTTCAGCGCTTCGCGCAGGCGCTTGACGTGCACGTCGACGGTGCGCTCCTCGATGAAGACATGGTCGCCCCACACCCGGTCGAGCAGCTGCGAGCGGCTGTGCACGCGCTCCGGGTGCGTCATGAAGAAGTGCAGCAGGCGGAATTCGGTCGGGCCGACGCGGACTTCCTGGCCTTCGCGCGACACGCGGCGCGTCGCCGGGTCGAGCTTCAGCGCACCGACCTCGACCGCCGAGTCGAGCGCCTCGGGGGCCTTGCGGCGCAGCACCGCGCGGATGCGCGCCATCAGCTCGTGCGTCGAGAACGGCTTGGTCAGGTAATCGTCGGCGCCGGCATCCAGGCCCGAGATCTTGTCGGATTCGGCCGCGCGCGCGGTCAGCATGATGATCGGCAGCTCGCGGGTGCGCGGCTGCGAGCGCCAGCGCTTCGCCAGCGTGATGCCCGATTCGCCCGGCAGCATCCAGTCGAGCACCACCAGGTCGGGCAGCACGCGGTCGACCTGCAACAGCGCCTCGTCGGCCGTGGCCGCCACCACCACCTCGTAGCCGGCATGGCGCAGGTTGATGGACATCAGTTCGGCGATTGCCGATTCGTCTTCGACCACCAGCACCTGGCTCATTGCGGTTTTCCCTTTGCTGCTGCTTCGGATCGCGTCATCGCACCATCGACTCGACGTTCTCGAGCGAGTTGTGACGCACGTCGGTGCCCATCACCACGTAGATGATGACCTCGGCGAGGTTCTTCGCATGGTCGCCCACGCGCTCGATCGCCTTCGCGACGAACACCAGGTCGATGCTCGACGAGATGGTGCGCGGATCTTCCATCATGTAGGTGATCAGCTTGCGCATCAGGCCGTCGAACTCCTGGTCGATCTGGTCGTCCTGCTTCAGCACCTCGAGGGCCTTCGCGGTGTCGAGCCGCGCGAACGCGTCGAGCGCCTTGCGCAGCTGGGCCACCGCCAGCTCGGCCTCGAAGGCCAGGTCGTTGACCGGCAGGCGCAGCCGGCTCGAGACGCCGGTGTTGATCAGCCGCTGCACGGTGCGTGCGATGCGGGCCGCCTCGTCGCCGACACGCTCCAGGTTGGCGATGGTCTTCGAGATCGCGATCAGCAGGCGCAGGTCGCGCGCCGTCGGCTGGCGCCGCGCGATGATGCTGGAGAGATCGCGGTCGATCTCCATCTCCATCGCGTTGACGCGCTCTTCGTTGCGCAGCACGTCGCTCGCGATGTCGCCGCTGAAGTGGGTCAGCGCATAGACCGCCTGCGCAACCTGCGACTCGACCAGCCCGCCCATCTCGAGCACGCGCGTCGAGATGCCGCTGAGTTCGGTGTCGAACTGGGTGGAAAGGTGCTTGTCCGTCATGGTGCTTCCTCCGCTCAACCGAACCGGCCGGTGATGTAGTCTTCAGTGTCTTTCTTCTTCGGCTTCATGAACAGGTCCGACGTGACGCCGAACTCGATCAGGTCGCCGAGGTACATGTAGGCGGTGTAGTCGGAGCAACGCGCCGCCTGCTGCATGTTGTGCGTGACGATCACCACGGTGTAGTCGTTCTTCAGCTCGTGGATCAGCTCCTCGATCTTGCCGGTGGAGATCGGGTCGAGCGCCGAGCACGGCTCGTCGAGCAGCAGCACCTCGGGCTTGATCGCGATGCCGCGCGCGATGCACAGCCGCTGCTGCTGGCCGCCCGACAGGCCGGAGCCGCTCTGGTTCAGCTTGTCCTTGACCTCGTTCCACAGCGCGGCCTTCTTGAGCGCCCATTCGACGCGCTCGTCCATCTCGACGCGCGGCAACGTCTCGAACAGCTTCACGCCGAACGCGATGTTGTCGTAGATCGACATCGGGAACGGGGTTGGCTTCTGGAACACCATGCCGATCTTGGCGCGCACCAGCGAGACGTCCTGCTTGCTCTTCAGCACGTTCTCGCCGTCGACCAGGATCTCGCCTTCGGCGCGCTGCTCGGGGTAGAGCTCGAACATGCGGTTGAAGGTGCGCAGCAGCGTCGATTTGCCGCAACCCGACGGGCCGATGAAGGCGGTGACCTTCTTCTCGGGGATGTCGAGGTTGATGCGCTTCAGCGCGTGGAAGCTGCCGTAATAGAAGTTCAGGTTGCGCACCGAGATCTTGGCCTTCTCGGTCACCGGGAGTTCGACTTTGACGTCCATGTCGTGCTTTCTGGTTCTCTAGTGCTTGTTGCGGAAGACCACGCGCGCAAAGATGTTCAGCGCGAGCACGCCGAGGGTGATCAGGAACACGCCGGCCCAGGCGAGCTTCTGCCAGTTCTCGTACGGGCTCATCGCGAACTTGAAGATCGTGACCGGCAGGTTGGCCATCGGCCCCGACAGGTTGCTCGACCAGAACTGGTTCGACAGCGCCGTGAAGAGCAGCGGCGCGGTCTCGCCGGCGATGCGGGCGAAGGCGAGCAGCACGCCGGTCATCACGCCGGCGCGGGCGGCCTTCAGCGTGACGCTGGAGATCACCTTCCACTTCGGCGTGCCGAGCGCGTAGGCCGCCTCGCGCAGCGCATGCGGGATCAGCGACAGCATGTTCTCGGTGGTGCGGATCACGACCGGGATCACGATCAGCGCCAAGGCCAGCACGCCGGCATAACCCGAGTAGGTCTTGAAGCGCGCGACGATCACCGCGTAGATGAACAGGCCGATCACGATCGACGGCGCCGACAGCAGGATGTCGTTGATGAAGCGCGTGGCGCTGCCCAGCCAGGTCTTCTGGCCGTACTCGGCCAGGTAGATGCCGGCGAGCACACCGATCGGCGTGCCGACCAGCGTGGCCAGCGACACCATCAGCATCGAGCCGTAGATCGCATTGGCCAGCCCGCCGACCTCGGCCTGCGGGGCCGGCGTCATCTCGGTCAGCACCGTCCAGGTGAGGCCGCCGACGCCGAGCCGGAAGGTCTCGATCAGGATCCAGATCAGCCAGAACAGCCCGAAGGCCATCGCGGCCATCGACAGCGTCAGCGCGACCGCGTTGATGCGGCGGCGGCTGCGCGCCTTGGCCTGGCGGCCGTCATCGATCACGGCGTTCATGAGCGGCTCCCCTCACCCTTCTTGAGCTGCGCGAGCAGCAGCTTGGACATCGTCAGCACCACGAAGGTGATGAAGAACAGCACCAGCGCGAGGTACAGCAGCGAGGCCTGGTGCAGGCCCTCGCTGGCCTCGGCGAATTCATTGGCCAGCACCGAGGTGATGCTGTTGGCCGCTTCGAACAGCGACGGGCCGTTCAGCTGGTTCGCGTTGCCGATCACGAAGGTGACCGCCATCGTCTCGCCGAGCGCACGGCCCAGGCCCAGCATGATGCCGCCGATGACGCCGGTCTTGGTGTAAGGCAGCACGACCCGGAAGACCACCTCCCAGGTGGTGGAGCCGAGCCCGTAGGCCGATTCCTTCAGCATCGCGGGGGTGACCTCGAACACGTCGCGCATCACCGCTGCGATGAACGGGATGATCATGATCGCGAGGATGATGCCGGCCGACAGGATGCCGATGCCCACCGGCGCGCCGGAGACCAGGCTCTTGAAGAACGGCACGTCGCCGAGCACGCGTTGCAGCGGCTGCTGCACGTACTCGGACAGCACCGGGCTGAACACCAGCAGGCCCCACATGCCGTAGACGATCGACGGCACCGCGGCCAGCAGCTCGATCGCGACACCGAGCGGGCGGCGCAGCCAGTTGGGCGAGAGCTCCGTCAGGAACAGCGCGATGCCGAAGCTCACCGGCACCGCGATCAGCAGCGCGATCGCCGAGGTGGCGAGCGTGCCGTAGATCATCACGAGGCCGCCGTATTGATCCTTCACCGGATCCCATTCGCTGCGCCACAGGAAGCTCAGCCCGTACTCGCGGATGGCCGGCGCGGCGCCGATCACCAGCGAGACGATGATGCCGGCCAGCAGCAGCAGCGTGAGGATCGCGGCGCCATGCGCCAGCACAGAGAAGACCGTGTCGGCCCACTGCGTGGAACGGCGGGCCGAGGGCGGTTGCCCCAGCGGGTCGGAGCGTTGCATCTCGTCTTTGTTGTAGTGCGATGCGGGGAGTGTAGCGGCCACGATTCCTCCATCCAGGCGAGGGCGGCGAGGCCTGAAGGCACCCGCCGCCGGTGGTTGCTTGCAGGATTTACTTGACCGCGACGGCCTTGCCCGAAGCGTCCTTGATCTCGCCCCATTGCTTGCGGACCAGCGCCTTCACCGCGTCGGGCAGCGCGACGTATTCGAGCTCGGCGGCCATCTTGTCGCCGTTGGCGTAGGCCCAGTCGAAGAACTTCAGCGAGTTGGAGGCCTGCACCGGCTTGTCCTGCGACTTCTGCATCATGATGAAGGTCGCGCCGGTCAGCGGCCACGAATCCTTGCCGGCCTGTTCGGTCAGCACCTGGTAGAAGGTCTTGCTCCAGTCGGCGCCGGCCGCGGCGGCCTTGAAGTTGGCGTCGTCCGGCGACACGAAGTTGCCGTCCTTGTTCTTCAGCTGCACGTACGACATCTTGTTCTGCTTCGCGTAGGCGTATTCGACGTAGCCGATCGAGTTCGGCAGGCGCTGCACGTACGACGAGACGCCTTCGTTGCCCTTGCCGCCCGCGCCGGTCGGCCAGTTGACGGCGGTGCCTTCACCGACCTTGTCCTTCCACTCGGCGTTCACCTTCGACAGGTAGTTCGTGAAGATGAAGCTGGTGCCCGAGCCGTCGGCACGGCGCACCACCGAGATCGCGGCGTCCGGCAGCGGCACGCCCGGGTTCAGCGCGGCGAGCGACGGGTCGTTCCACTTGGTGACCTTGCCGAGGTAGATGTCGCCGAGCGCCTGGCCGGTCAGCTTGATCTGGCCGGGCTGGATGCCCTTGATGTTGACGACCGGCACGACGCCGCCGATCACGGTGGGGAACTGCACCAGGCCGTCCTTGGCGAGTTCGTCGTCCTTCAGCGGCATGTCGGATGCGCCGAAGTCGACCGTCTTCGAGCGGATCTGCTTCAGGCCTGCGCCCGAGCCGACCGATTGGTAGTTGATGCGGGCGCCGCTGGCCTTGTTGTAGGCCTCGGCCCACTTGGCGTACAGCGGGGCCGGGAATGTGGCGCCGGCGCCGGTGATGTCTTGAGCGAAGGCCATCGACGACACCGCGCTGACAGCCACCAGGGTGGCAACGGACCGGAACGACTTGAGATTCATTGTGCGCACCTTTCAGGTACTGGCTGGAGGAATGCCAGGGACTGTAAAAGTGCTGTGTGACAAGGCGGTGACATCGCTGTCATCGATTGCCGGTTGCGGCCGCCAAATTTTGACTGACGCCCGGCAGATGACGCTGTCATGAAGTATTCACGGCCCTGTCACATGTGGTCCATATGCTGCCGGCCAGCCATCCCAACCCCTGAAGGACCTTCGATGAACAAGAGAAACTGGCTGATCGCCGCCACCTCCGCCCTGACCCTGCTGGCCGCCGGCTGCGCGACCACGCCGGCGCCGAAGACCATCGCCGAGGTCACCGCGACGACGCCCGAGCTGTCGACGCTGAACAAGCTGATCGGCGATGCCGGTCTCGCCGCCACGCTGAGCGGCCCCGGCCCGTACACCGTGTTCGCGCCGAGCAACGACGCCTTCAAGGCCGTGCCGGCGAAGACGATGGACACCTTGTCGAAGGACAAGGCCGCGCTGGTCGCGCTGCTGAACTACCACGTGGTGCCCGGTCAGCTGACCTCGGCCGACATCAAGAATGGCCCTGTCAAGACGCTGCAAGGCGGCAACCTCGCGCTGTCGAAGTCGGGCACCTTCGTGACCGTCGAAGATGCCGTCGTGACGCAGGCCGACCTGAAGGCCACCAACGGCGTCGTTCAGATCGTCGACCGCGTCTTCATCCCGGCCACGAAGTAAGCGCCTCAGGCGCGCAGGGTGTCGGCCAGACGCTCTGCGCAGGCCTTGGCTTGCGCCGCGTCGCGGGCCTCCACCATCACGCGCACCAGCGGTTCGGTGCCGGATGGGCGGATCAGCAGGCGGCCGTCGTTGCCCAGTTCGCGCTGCACGGCGGCCTGCGTTTCGGCCAGCTTGGGTGCGGACTTCCAGTCCTGCCCGGGCTTCAGCCGCACGTTGATCAGCACCTGCGGGAACAGCGTCACCGCCTCGACCAGCTGGGCCAGCGACTTGCCGCTGCGGCTCACCGCCTGCAGCACCTGCAGCGCGCTGACGATGCCGTCGCCGGTGGTGTGCTTGTCGAGTGCCAGCAGGTGGCCCGAGCCCTCGCCGCCGAGCAGCCAGCCGCGCGCGGCCAGCTCTTCGAGCACGTAGCGGTCGCCGACCTTGGCGCGCACGAACTCGATGTCCTGCGCCTTCAACGCCACCTCGACCGCCATGTTGGTCATCAGCGTGCCGACCGCGCCGGGCACGCGCTGGCCCTGCGCCAAGCGGTCGGCCACCATCACGTAGAGCAACTCGTCGCCGTTGTAGAGGCGGCCGTCGGCATCGACCAGTTGCAGGCGGTCCGCATCGCCGTCGAGCGCGACACCGTAGTGCGCCTTGTGCTCCCGCACCGCCTGGACCAGCGCGGCCGGCGCGGTCGCACCGAAGCCGGCATTGATGTTGACGCCGTCGGGGCTGCAACCGATGGCGACGACCTCGGCGCCCAGCTCGTGGAACACGTCCGGGCCGGATTGATAGCCGGCGCCGTGCGCCGCGTCGACGACGATCTTCAAGCCCTTCAGCGACAGGTCGTTGCTGAAGGTGCTCTTGCAGAACTCGACGTAGCGGCCGCGTGCGGCCTCGAGCCGGCGGGCCTTGCCGAGCTGGGCCGAGTCGACCCATTGCGCCGGCTCCAGCAGCGTGGCCTCGACGCGTTGCTCCCATTCGTCGGGCAGCTTCTCGCCGCGTGCCGAGAAGAACTTGATGCCGTTGTCCGGGTAGGCGTTGTGCGAGGCACTGATCACGACGCCGAGATCCAGCCGCAGCGCGCGCGTGAGGTAGGCCACGCCCGGGGTCGGCAGCGGGCCGGTGAGCAGCACGTCGACGCCAGCCGACGCGAAGCCGGCTTCCAGCGCCGATTCGATCATGTAGCCGGAGATCCGCGTGTCCTTGCCGATCAGCACCGTCGGCTTGGCGATGCCGGCCTTCAGCACCCGGCCGACGGCATGGCCCAGGCGCAGCATGAAATCGGGGGTGATCGGCGATTGGCCGACGGTTCCGCGAATGCCGTCGGTGCCGAAATAGGTTCTGCTCATTCGCTTGTCTCCACGCCCAGGATCGATCAGGACGGGATTTTGCGGCAACTATCGGCCGTCGCCGTCGATCAGGCCGGCGGCACCCCACACCTTGAGGGCGTCCACCGTGGGGGCGACGTCGTGGACCCGCAACACACGGGCACCGTTCTGGACGGCCGCCAGCGCCGCGGCGAGGCTGCCCGCCAACCGCTCGCCCACCGGCCGCCCGGTGACGGCGCCGAGGCTGCTCTTGCGCGACCACCCCGCCAGCACCGGATACCCCAGCGCCAGCAACTCGCGCTGGCGCGCCAGCAGCGTGAAGTTGTGCGCGACCGTCTTGCCGAAGCCGATGCCCGGATCGATCACGATGCGCTCGGCGGCCACCCCGCGCTGCACGAGTGCATTGCAGCGCCCGGCGAGGAAATCGCGCACGTCGGCCACAACGTCGTCGTAGTGCGGCGCCGCCTGCATCGATTTCGGCTCGCCCTGCGCGTGCATCAGGCAGATGCCGCAGGCCGGGTGCGCGGCAACCGCTTCTTCCGCGCCCGGCGCCTGCAGCGCGAAGATGTCGTTGACGATGTCGGCACCGAGGTCCAGCGCGGCGCGCATCACCTCGGTCTTGTACGTGTCGATCGACAGCGGCACCTGCAGCCGCAGCGCCTCGCGCAGCACCGGCAGCAGGCGCGCCAGTTCGTCGGCCAGCGACACCGCGTCGGCGCCGGGCCGGCTGGATTCGGCCCCGAGGTCGAGGATGTCGGCGCCCTCCTTCAGCAACTGCTCGCAGTGCGCCAGCGCGGTGCGCGTCGTCGCATGCTGGCCGCCGTCGGAGAACGAATCGGGCGTCAGGTTGACGATGCCCATCACGCGCGGGCGCGCCAGGTCGATCGGGAAGCGCGTGGTCTGCCAGTGCATTGCAGGGTTCTGTTCCGCCATTGAAAACGGGGCCGAAGCCCCGTCGTCTGAATCCGTCAGCTCGCTCAGGCCGCAGCCGGTGCGCCGTCCGTCTTGACGGGCGGCGTCGGGCCGCTCGGCTTGCCGGAGCTGGGGCCCCAGTCCTTCGGCGGGCGCGGCGGGCGGTTGTCCATGATGTCGTCGATCTGGTCGGCGTCAATGGTTTCCCATTCGAGCAAGGCCTTCGCCATCGCGTGCATCTTGTCCTGGTTGTCCTCGATCAGCTTGCGGGCGACCGCGTACTGCTCGTCGATGATGCGGCGGATCACGTCGTCGACCTTCTGCATCGTCTGCTCGGACACATTGACCTGCTTGGTCACCGAACGGCCGAGGAAGACCTCGCTCTCGTTCTCGGCATAGACCATCGGGCCCAGCTCGTCGGTCATGCCGTAGCGGGTGACCATGTCGCGCGCCATCGACGTCGCACGCTCGAAGTCGTTCGAGGCGCCGGTGGTCATCTGGTTCATGAACACTTCTTCGGCGATGCGGCCACCGAACAGCATGCTGATCATGTTCAGCATGTACTCGCGGTCGTAGCTGTAGCGGTCCTTCTCGGGCAGCGACAGCGTGACGCCCAGCGCACGACCGCGCGGAATGATCGTGACCTTGTGCACCGGGTCGAGCTTCGGCAGCATGCGGCCGATCAGCGCGTGGCCGGACTCGTGGTACGCGGTGTTGCGGCGCTCGTCCTCGTCCATGACCATCGATTTGCGCTCGGCGCCCATCATGATCTTGTCCTTGGCGCGCTCGAAGTCGATCATCTCGACGACCCGGCCATTGCGGCGCGCGGCGAACAGCGCGGCCTCGTTGACGAGGTTCGCCAGATCGGCACCCGAGAAGCCCGGCGTGCCGCGCGCGAGGATGTCGGCCCGGATGTCGGCCCCGACCGGCACCTTGCGCATGTGCACGTTGATGATCTGCTCGCGGCCGCGGATGTCCGGCAGCGTCACGTAGACCTGGCGGTCGAAGCGGCCCGGGCGCAGCAGCGCCGGGTCGAGGATGTCGGGCCGGTTGGTGGCCGCCATCACGATCACGCCGAGGTTGGTCTCGAAGCCGTCCATCTCGACCAGCATCTGGTTCAGCGTCTGCTCGCGCTCGTCGTTGCCGCCGCCGAGGCCGGCACCGCGGTGGCGGCCGACCGCGTCGATTTCGTCGACGAAGATGATGCAGGGCGCGCTCTTCTTCGCCTGCTCGAACATGTCGCGCACGCGGGCCGCACCGACACCGACGAACATCTCGACGAAGTCGGAGCCCGAGATGCTGAAGAATGGCACTTTCGCCTCGCCGGCGATCGCCTTGGCCAGCAGCGTCTTGCCGGTGCCCGGAGGGCCGACCAGCAGCACGCCGCGCGGAATGCGGCCGCCGAGCTTCTGGAACTTCTGCGGGTCCTTCAGGAAGTCGACCAACTCCTTGACCTCTTCCTTGGCCTCGTCGCAACCGGCGACATCGGCGAAGGTGGTGGTGTTGTTCGCTTCATCGAGCATGCGCGCCTTCGACTTGCCGAAGCTGAACGCGCCGCCCTTGCCGCCGCCCTGCATCTGGCGCATGAAGTAGATCCACACGCCGATCAGCAGCAGCATCGGGCCCCAGGAGCCGAGGATGCTCAACAGGATCGACGGCTCCTCGCGGGGCTTGACGTCGAACTTGACGTTGTTGTTGATCAGGTCACCCACGAGGCCGCGGTCGAGGAAGGTTGCGGTGGTGCGCAGGTCCTTGTCGTCGGTGGTCTTGGCCTTGATCTCGGTACCGGAAGGCCCTTCCTGGAGCTGGACGCTCTTGATCCGCTTGCTGCGAACTTCCTCGAGGAAGTCGGAGTAGCCGATCTGGTTGCCTTGCATTGCACCCTTGTCGAACTGCTTGAACACAGTGAACAGCACGAGTGCGATCACCAGCCAGACAGCGACTTTGGAGAACCATTGATTGTTCACCGCGGCTCCTTCTTGCGATAAATCCTCAGCGCGGGCACAGGACGTGCCCAACATCCACGGCATCTGGGGACGATTCTAGTCCACTCAACCCATGCGACTTCACGAACGCTTATCGACCTGAACGCCGGGATTCTTGAGACCGATCCCGACCAGGAAGGTTTCGGACGATTTGTCGCGTGATGCCTTCGGTTTGATCGGTTTCACGACCCGGAAGGTTTTCTTGAATATTTCGACCAACTGGCTGTGGCCGCTGCCGTGGAAAACCTTGCTGACCAGTGCGCCATTCGGCGTCAGATGGTTCTGCGCGAATTCGACCGCCAGTTCCACCAGGTGCTCCATGCGGGCGGCATCGGAACTCTCGATGCCCGACAGATTGGGCGCCATGTCGGAAATCACCACGTCGACCGGCCGGCCGCCCACCAGCTCGTGCAACTGCGCCAGCACTGCGTCCTCGCGAAAATCGCCCTGGAAAAAGACCACGCCTTCGATCGGCTCGATCGGCAGGATGTCGAGCGCGATGATGGTGCCGTTCAGTTCGCCGGCGGCGGCGCCCCCGAGGCCGCCGACCTCCTTCGGTGCGAACTTGCGCCGCACATACTGGCTCCAGGCCCCGGGCGCCGCGCCCAGGTCGACCACCAACTGGCCCGGCTGGATCAGCTTCAGTTCCTCGTCGATTTCCTTCAGCTTGTAGGCCGCACGGGCCCGATAGCCCTCTTTCTTGGCCAGCTTGACGTACGTGTCGTTGAGGTGGTCATGCAACCACGCCTTGTTGACCTTCTTGCTTTTTGTCTTGATTTTCATTGGCTTACGCTCACTGCAAACGATAATACCGAGATGCCTGCCATCGAACTGACCCCCGCCCAGCGCAAGGACATGCGCGCCGAAGCCCATCACCTGAATCCGGTCGTCCTGATCGGCGGTGACGGCCTGACCCCCGCCGTGATCAAGGAGGCCGATGCTGCGCTCAATGCCCACGGCCTGATCAAGGTGCGCGTCTTCTCCGACGAACGCGCCACCCGCGAGGCCATCCTCGCCCAGTTGAGTGACCAGCTGAATGCCGCGCCGATCCAGCACATCGGCAAGCTGCTGGTGCTGTGGCGCCCGATACCGCCGAAGGAAAAGGCCGAGCGCGAAGACCGCATGCCGGGGCCGCGCACCGTCAAGATCCTGAAGTTCTCGAAGAGCGGCAACCACCGCCCGCAGGTCAAGAAGCTCAAGGTGCTGGGCAACCAGCGCGTCGCCGCCGGCGGCGAGATCAAGCGCGCGAAGAAGCGCATCACGAGCCTGAAGAAGACAGCCGCCGACTGAGTCGACGCGCGGCCGTCAGGCCCGGCTCCCGTGGAGCCGCCAGGCCAGTACCAGCAACAGCGCGGTCTTGGCCGCGTACAGCGCCATCGACAAGGCATGCAAGGCGCCGAACGACATCGCGCCCTGCCCGCCCCGCGCCGCGGCCATCGCCGGCTGCAAGCCGAACCAGCCCAGCACCGTGCAGAACGCGACCGCGAGCAGCATCAGCGCATCGGCGCCCAGCACGCTGCCGCGGGTTTCGGTCTGTTGCCAGATCCGGCGCAGCACCATCAACAGCAGCACCGCCAAGCCAAGGCTGAGGTACGCCTCCTGCATGAACATGCGCCCGGCGATCCGCCCGGCGGTCTCGGGGAAGGTGCTGGCGAACCCGGCCGGCGCGCCGATGAAGCCGACGCCCAGCAGCACGCCGGCCCACAGGCCGGCCAGCCAGCCCGCGAAGCGCTGCAATCTGTGCGAGCTCATGCCCGCCTCAAGCGGCGCCCACCGAACCGCTTGTCAGACATGGCGGACTTCAGACATACCGGACTTCGATGATCTCGTAGCTCTTGACGCCGCCGGGCGCCTGCACCTCGGCCACGTCGCCGGCCACCTTGCCGATCAACGCACGGGCGATCGGGGAGCCGATCGAGATGCGGCCTTCCTTCAGGTCGGCTTCGTCCTCGCCGACGATCTGGTACGTGACCGGATTGCCGGTCTTCTCGTCCTCGAGCTCGACGGTGGCGCCGAACACCACGCGGCCCTCGGCATTCAGCGTCGTCGGGTCGATGATCTGCGCGGCGGCGAGCTTGCCTTCGATCTCGAGGATGCGGCCCTCGATGAAGCCCTGCTTGTCCTTGGCGGCCTCGTACTCGGCGTTCTCGGACAGGTCGCCCTGTGCGCGCGCCTCGGCAATCGCCTGGATGACCGAATGGCGTTCCACCGTCTTCAGCCGATGCAGTTCTTCCTTGAGTTTTTCGGCACCGCGCACGGTGATGGGGATGGTCGTCATGGTGGAACCCTGGAGACAAAAATGAAGCCGCCGCCCTCTCCCTCTCGGGAGGCCCGGCGGCGGCCGATGTGTTTCAGAAAGTTTAGTGCAGTTCGCGGTGCAGCTCTTGCAGGGAAAGCACGACCAGATCGTCCTGGTGCTTCATGCCTTCGACCGCCGCTTCGCAGCCGGCCATGCTGGTGTAGTAGGTCACCCGGTTGGCCAGCGCCGCCTGGCGGATGTGGCGCGAATCGGCGATCGCCGTGCGCGTCTCGTCGACCGTCGTGAACACCAGCTGGATCTCGCCGGCCTTCACCATGTCGACGATGTGGGGGCGGCCGTCCTTCACCTTGTTGACCGCCTTCACCGGCACGCCGCCTTCGGCGATGGCCGCGGCCGTGCCCTTGGTCGCGACGACCTGGAAGCCGAGCGCGTGCAGGTCGCGCGCGACCACCACCGCACGTGCCTTGTCGCCGTTCTTCACGGTGATGCAGACGGTGCCGCGGTCAGGCAGCCGCGAGCCGGCGCCGAGCTGGCTCTTCAGCATCGCCTCGCCGAAGGTGCGGCCGGTGCCCATCACCTCGCCGGTGGAGCGCATCTCCGGGCCGAGGATCGGATCGACGCCGGGGAACTTGTTGAACGGGAACACCGCTTCCTTCACCGAGAAGTACGGCGGGATCACCTCGCGCGGCAGCTTGCCGTGGCGGTCCTTCTGGCTCGACAGCTTCTGGCCGACCATGCAGCGCGCGGCGATCTTCGCGAGCGCCTGGCCGGTGGCCTTCGAGACGAAGGGCACCGTGCGCGAGGCGCGCGGGTTGACCTCGAGCACGTAGACGACCGCATCGGCGCCCTCGCCCTGGATCGCGAACTGCGTGTTCATCAGGCCCTTGACCTTCAAGGCCTTGGCCATCAGCACCGTCTGGCGGCGCAGTTCATCCTGCAGCGCCTTCGGCAGCGAATACGGCGGCAGCGAACAGGCCGAGTCGCCCGAATGGATGCCCGCCTGCTCGACGTGCTCCATGATGCCGCCGATCATCACGTCTTCGCCGTCGCTGATGCAGTCGACGTCGACCTCGATCGCGTCGTCGAGGAAGCGGTCGAGCAGCACCGGCGATTTCTCCGACACCTTCACCGCCTCGCGCATGTAGCGCTCGAGGTCTTTCTCGCCGTGCACGATCTCCATCGCGCGGCCGCCCAGCACGTAGCTCGGGCGCACCACCAGCGGGTAGCCGATCTCGGCGGCCAGCGTCTTCGCGGCCTCTTCGGTGCGCGCGGTGCGGTTCGGCGGCTGCTTCAGGCCGAGCTCGTGCAGCAGCTTCTGGAAGCGCTCGCGGTCTTCGGCGATGTCGATGCTGTCGGGCGAGGTGCCGACGATCGGCACGCCGGCGCGCTCGAGGTCGAGCGCCAGCTTCAGCGGCGTCTGGCCGCCGTACTGCACGATCACGCCGACCGGCTTTTCCTTCGCGACGATCTCCAGCACGTCTTCCAGCGTCACCGGTTCGAAGTACAGGCGGTCGGAGGTGTCGTAGTCGGTCGACACCGTCTCGGGGTTGCAGTTGACCATGATGGTCTCGTAGCCGTCCTCGCGCATCGCGAGCGCGGCATGCACGCAGCAGTAGTCGAACTCGATGCCCTGGCCGATGCGGTTCGGGCCACCGCCCAGCACCATGATCTTCTTGCGATCGGTCGGCTCGGCCTCGCACTCCTCGTCGTAGGTCGAGTACATGTACGCGGTCTGCGTCGAGAACTCGGCGGCGCAGGTGTCGACGCGCTTGTAGACCGGGCGCACGTTCTGCGCCCAGCGGGCTTCGCGCACCTCGTGCTGGTGCGTGCCGAGCAGCTTGGCCAGGCGGCGGTCGGAGAAGCCCTTCTGCTTCAGGAAGCGAAGTTCCTCGGTCGACAGGCTCGCGACCGTGCGGCCGGCGAGCGCCTGCTCGAACTTGATCAGCTGCTGGATCTGCGCGAGGAACCAGGGATCGATCGCGGTCTCTTCGAAGACCTCCTGCAGGCTCATGCCGATGCGGAACGCGTCGCCGACGAACAGGATGCGCTCCGGGCCGGCCTCGCCGATCTCGGCAATGATCTCGTCGCGGTCTTCCTGCTTGCACGAGGTGCGCTCGGTCAGCCCGTCGATGCCGGTCTCGAGCCCGCGCAGCGCCTTCTGGAAACTCTCCTGGAAGGTGCGGCCCATCGCCATCACCTCGCCGACCGACTTCATCTGCGTCGTCAGGCGCGAATCGGCGGCCGGGAATTTCTCGAACGCGAAACGCGGGATCTTGGTGACGACGTAGTCGATGCTCGGCTCGAACGACGCCGGGGTCGCGCCGCCGGTGATGTCGTTGCGCAGCTCATCGAGCGTGTAGCCGATCGCCAGCTTGGCGGCGACCTTCGCGATCGGGAAGCCGGTGGCCTTCGAGGCCAGCGCCGACGAGCGGCTGACGCGCGGGTTCATCTCGATCACGACCATGCGGCCGTCAACCGGGTTGATCGAGAACTGCACGTTGGAGCCGCCGGTGTCGACGCCGATCTCGCGCAGGATCGCGATGCTCGCGTTGCGCAGCAGCTGGTATTCCTTGTCGCTCAGCGTCTGCGCCGGCGCGACGGTGATCGAGTCGCCGGTGTGGATGCCCATCGGGTCGAGGTTCTCGATCGAGCAGACGATGATGCAGTTGTCGGCGCGGTCGCGCACGACTTCCATCTCGTACTCTTTCCAGCCGATCAGGCTTTCCTCGATCAGCAGTTCCTTGGTGGGCGACAGGTCGAGGCCGCGCTTGCAGATCTCTTCGAACTCTTCCGGGTTGTAGGCGATGCCGCCGCCGGTGCCGCCGAGCGTGAAGCTCGGGCGGATCACCATCGGGAAGCCGGTGCCACCGATCTCGGCGGTGATGCGCTTCTGCACGGAGAGCGCTTCTTCCATCGAGTGGGCGATGCCCGAGCGCGCCGAATGCAGGCCGATGCCGGTCATCGCGTCCTTGAACTTCAGGCGGTCTTCCGCCTTCTCGATCGCCTTCTCGTTCGCGCCGATCATCTCGACGCCGTACTTCGCGAGCACGCCGTGCTTGTGCAGGTCGAGCGCGCAGTTCAGCGCGGTCTGGCCGCCCATCGTCGGCAGCACCGCATCGGGACGCTCCTTCGCGATGATCTTCTCGACCACCTGCCAGGTGATCGGCTCGATGTAGGTGACGTCGGCCATCTCCGGGTCGGTCATGATCGTCGCCGGATTGCTGTTGACGAGGATGACCTTGTAGCCCTCTTCGCGCAGCGCCTTGCAGGCCTGCGCGCCGGAGTAGTCGAACTCGCAGGCCTGGCCGATGATGATCGGACCGGCCCCGATGATGAGGATGGATTTGAGGTCGGCGCGCTTAGGCATTGTTCTTCTCCATCATGGCCGTGAAGCGGTCGAACAGGTAGCCGATGTCATGGGGTCCCGGGGAGGCCTCTGGATGGCCCTGGAAGCAGAAAGCGGGTTTGTCGGTGCGTGCCAGGCCCTGCAGCGTGCCGTCGAACAGGCTGACGTGCGTGGGGCGCAGGTTGGCAGGCAGGGTCTTCTCGTCGACCGCGAAGCCGTGGTTCTGGCTCGTGATGCTGACGCGGCCGTTGTCGAGGTCCTTCACCGGGTGGTTCGCGCCGTGGTGGCCGAACTTCATCTTGAAGGTCTTCGCGCCGGAGGCCAGCGCGAGGATCTGGTGGCCCAGGCAGATGCCGAAGGTCGGGATGCCGGTGTCGATCAGCGTGCGCGTCGCGGCGATCGCGTAGTCGCAAGGCTCGGGGTCGCCGGGGCCGTTGCTCAGGAAGATGCCGTCGGGCTGGTAGGCCAGCACGTCGGCAGCCGGGGTCTGCGCCGGCACCACGGTGACCTTGCAGCCGCGGGCCGCGAGCATGCGCAGGATGTTGCGCTTGACGCCGAAGTCGTAGGCCACCACGTGGAAGCGCGGATCCTTCAGCGTGCCGTAGCCCTCGCCGAGCGTCCACTCGGTCTCGGTCCAGTCGTAGGGCCTGGTCTCGCTGACCACCTTGGCCAGGTCGAGCCCGGCCATGCTGGGCGCGGCCTTGGCCTTCGCGATGGCGCCGTTGCGGATCTCGTCGGTCACCGCCTGGCCGACGGCCAGCGTGACGATGCAGCCGTTCTGCGCGCCGCGGGTGCGCAGCACGCGCGTCAGGCGGCGGGTGTCGATGTTGGCGATGGCGACCGTGCCTTCGCGTTGCAGGTACTGCGCCAGCGTCATCGTCTGGCGGAAGTTCGACGCGAGCAGCGGCAGGTCCTTGATGATCAGGCCGGCCGCGAACACGCGGTTGGCTTCCACATCTTCATCGTTGACACCGTAGTTGCCGATGTGCGGATAGGTCAGCGTGACGATCTGGCGGCAGTAGCTCGGGTCGGTCAGGATTTCCTGATAGCCGGTCAGCGCGGTGTTGAACACCACTTCGCCGATGGTCTCGCCAGGCGCGCCGATCGAGACGCCCTGAAAGACTGTTCCGTCCGCGAGTGCCAGCAGAGCCTGTCCTGGGTTTGTCAGCAGTTGAGGCGGCACACGTATCTCCGTTGGTGCGCGCCCAGCTCTGCTCTTCTCGAGCGTCGTACCGGGGAGAAAACTGGGGGAGTTTTCGACAGGAAACGGCGAGGGTTTCGCTGGGGCGGGCGGGTTGCAGGTAAACCGCGGGATTATAGACGAGCTTCGAGGGTTGACCCTGAGCGAAGCATGCAGCACACGAATGCGAGCGATTGCCGTGTGCAACGCGAGCGCAGCAGTCGGATTTGCGCTTCGTTGCGCGCCGATCGGCTCCGATAATGCGCGCTGATCCGACCTCTCACACCCAACAAGAAGGAGCCACACATGAAGGGCGACCCGAAAGTCATCGAACACCTGAACGCGCAGCTGAAGAACGAGCTCACCGCGATCAACCAATACTTCCTGCACTACCGGATGCTCAAGCACTGGGGCCTCGACAAGCTGGCCGCCAAGGAATACGCCGAGTCGATCGGCGAGATGAAGCATGCCGACAAGCTGATGACGCGCATCTTCACGCTCGACGGGCTGCCGAACCTGCAGGACCTGGGCAAGCTGATGGTCGGCGAAGACACCGTCGAGATCCTGCAGTGCGACCTGAAGTCCGAGCAAGGCGCGCAGGCCACCATCAAGGACGGCATCGCCCACTGCGAGACGGTGCGCGACTACGTCTCGCGCGACCTGCTGCAGGAAATCCTCGACGACACCGAGGAGCACATCGACTTCCTGGAGACGCAGCTCGACCTGGTCACCAAGGTCGGCCTGCAGAACTACCTCCAGTCACAAATGGGTGAAGTCGAAGGCTGAAGGAATTGACAGCCCCCACGTCGCTACGCTCCTGCCCCCCATGGGGGCTCAGCCGACTTGAGGCGGCTCGGCGCCGGCTGACGTGACCGATTCCTCGCACCCCCGCGGTGCGGGGATGTCCCCAAGCTTGAAGTGCGAATCGTTCTTGTTTAAGATGCACTCATCGGCCCTCGCTCGGCGGCCGGGAGTGCATCTGATGATCGTGTGTGTCTGCGAACGCGTTTCCGACCGGGACATCGAACGGCATGTCCGGGGTGGGTGCGACAGCTTCGACTCCCTGCAGCTGGAAACCGGCGTCGCCACCTGCTGCGGGCGCTGCGAAGACTGCGCGCGCGAGGTGTTCGAAACCTCCACTGCCGCACAAGGCGGGATGACCATCATCCCGCTGAAGATCGCCGCCTGACAGCAGCGACCCGGGCGCGGATCAGAGCGCCGCGATCCCTGCCTTCGCGATCTGCACGTCCTCGCTCGACTTCACCCCGCTGACCCCCACCGCACCGACACACTGGCCCTGCGCCACGATCGGCACGCCGCCCTCGAGCATGCCTTCCAGCGTGGGCGCGCTCAGGAAGGCGCTGCGGCCCTGGTTGATCATGTCCTCGTAGACCTTGCTCTCGCGGCGGCCGACCGCTGCGGTGCGGGCCTTGCCCGGGGCAATGTGCGACGAGATCGGCGCCGCGCCGTCCAGCCGCTGCAGCCACAGCAGGTGCCCGCCGTCGTCGACGATCGCGATCGTCACGGCCCACTGGTTCTTCAAGGCCTCGGCCTCGGCGGCGGCGGCGATGCGCTTCACGTCGTCGAGGGTCAACACGGGTTTGCTGTTCATGCGCAGGGGCAGGAGTTGGGAAAGCCGCACTGTAGTGCGACAGCGCCAGCGCGGCCAAGGCCCACGGACGCAGAACACCCCTGCGCCGGCGCAAACCAATGCAGCGCAGGGATCCATGTCATCCCATGTCAGTTGTTACCGGGAACTACAATGCGCCGTCCGGGTCCATACCCGTGGTTCGACTCTCTGGAGGATTCATGAACGACAACCTGCAAGCTGCCTACGGCGGCTACATCGGCTCGGTTCCGAGCGCTGAACAGCGCAACCGGGTCCTTCGCAACACTTACTGGATGCTGGCGCTGTCGATGGTGCCGACGGTCATCGGCGCCTGGGCCGGCATGGTCTTCGGGTTCGGCGACGCGGTGCGTGCCAGCCCGATCCTGAGCCTGGTGCTGTTCCTCGGCGGCTCGTTCGCGTTCTTCTACGCGATCGAGAAGACCAAGAACTCGTCGATGGGCGTGGTGCTGCTGCTGGCCTTCACGTTCTTCATGGGCCTGATGCTGTCGCTGACGATCGGGCGCGTGCTGGGCAGCTACAAGAACGGCGGCCAGCTGATCATGATGGCCTTCGGCGGCACCTCGGTGGTGTTCATCGCGATGGCCACGCTGGCCTCGACGATCAAGCGCGACATTTCCAGCTGGGGCAAGTTCCTGATGGTCGGCGTGATCGGCCTGATCGTCGCGAGCGTCGCCAACATCTGGCTGCAGATGCCGGCGCTGTCGCTGACCGTGTCGGCACTGGCGGTCGTGATCTTCTCGGCCTTCATGCTGTACGACCTGAAGCGCGTCGTCGACGGCGGCGAGACGAACTACGTGACCGCGACGCTCGCGATCTACCTGGACGTCTACAACGTCTTCGTCAGCCTGCTGAACATCCTCGGCATCTTCGGCGGCGACCGCGAATAAGCAGATCCGTTGACCGAACAAGGAAGGGGCCCTCGGGCCCCTTCTGCATTTTCGGCGCTGCCGATCAGTCCCGCTCGAAGACGGCCATGCTTTCGACATGCGCCGTGTGCGGGAACATGTTCACCGCGCCCGCCGCCGTGCAGCGGTAGCCGCCCTGGTGCACCAGCAGCCCGGCATCGCGCGCCAGCGTCGCCGGGTTGCAGCTCACGTAGACGATGCGCTTCGGCGGCACGTAGCCCGGTGCCGCCGCCGGATTCTCGTGCAGGTCCGCGATCGCCTTGGCCAGCGCGAACGCACCTTCGCGCGGCGGGTCGACCAGCCATTTCTCGGCATTGCCGTACCCAGCCAACTCGGCCGGCGTGATCTCGAACAGGTTGCGCGCGACGAACGAGGTCTTGTGCGCCAGCCCGTTGACCTGCGCGTTCTCGCGCGAGCGCGCGACCAGCGATTCGCTGCCCTCGATGCCGAGCACCTCGCGCGCCTGCGTCGCGATCGGCAGCGTGAAATTGCCGAGCCCGCAGAACCAGTCGATCACCCGCTCGTCCGGCCCGGCGGCGAGCAGCTTCAGCGCCCGCGACACCAGCACCTGGTTGATCTGGTGATTGGCCTGCGTGAAGTCGGTCGGCTTGAACGGCATCGTGATGCCGAATTCCGGCAGCCCGTAGGCGAGCGGCGGGCCGCCTTCATCGAGCAGGTGCACCGTGTCGGGCCCCTTGGGCTGCAGCCACCACTGGATGGAGTGCGCCGCCGCGAACTCGCGCAGCCGCTGCAGATCGCCTTCGCTCAGCGGCTCGAGGTGCCGCAGCACCAGGGCCGTGACCTCGCTGCCGATCGCCACCTCGATCTGCGGCAGCCGGTCGCGCTGGTCCATCGCGGTGATCAGCACGCGCAGCGGCAGCAGCAGGTCGCTCAGGTGGCGCGGCAGCACCTCGCAGCTGTCCATGTCGGCCACGTAGCTCGACTTGCGCTCGTGGAAGCCCACCAGCACCGTGCCCTTCTTGACGACGTGCCGCACCGACAGGCGCGCGCGGTAGCGGTAGCCCCAGGCCGGCCCTTCGATCGGCCGCAGCACGCGCTCGGCCTTCGTCTTGCCGAGGTGCCACAGCGCGTCTTCGAGCGCCCGCTGCTTGGTCGCGACCTGCGCGCCCACGTGGAAGTGCTGCATCTTGCAGCCGCCGCAGGTGCCGAAATGCCGGCAGCCGGGGGTCACGCGCTGCGAACTCTCGCGGCGCAGCGCCGTCATCGTCGCCTGTTCCCAGTTGTTCTTGCGGCGCCCCACGCTGACCTGGACCTGCTCACCGGGCAATGCGCCCTCGATGAACACCACCTTGCCTTCCGCGTTGTGCGCCACGCCTTGCGCTTCGAGGTCGAGGGATTCGACCGTCAGCCATTCATCTTGTGCTGTCATCTCGGGATTGTCTCAGGCCACGGCAGCATCCCGGATTGGCATCCGGGCTACGGGCCTGTAGCCCGGATGCCAATCCGGGATCGTCCTGCCGCCTAGAAGATCGAATCCCGGTCGATCCCGCTGCGCGCCATGCGGCGCTTCAGCTTGACCAGCGCCTCCTGCTGGATCTGCCGGATGCGCTCGCGCGTCAGGCCCAGCCGCTCGGCGAGCACCTCCAGCGTCTCGGGCTCGCGGTCGCGCAGGCCGTAGCGGCCCGACAGCACCTCGCGCTCGCGGTCGTTCAGCTCGTCGAGCCCGTGCTGCAGCAGCACGTCGATCTCGTGGTTCAGCGTCGTCGACAGCGGATCGCTCGCGCCCTCGTCGGCCACGCTGTCGATCATCGATTCGGAGTTCTCGCGGTCGATCGGCGCATCGAGCGAGGCCGGCAGCTCGGCGAACTTCAGCAGATCGCTGACCTCCTGCACCGGCCGCCCCACGCGCAACGCGATGTCCTCGACCCGCACCGGCTTGTCGGTGCCGTCGCCATGCAGGCCGTCGGCCTCGAGCGCGCGGCGGGCCTTCACCACATGGTTCAGCTCGCGCACCACATGCACCGGCAGCCGCACCAGCCGGGCCTGGTGCATGATCGCGCGCTCGATGCTCTGGCGGATCCACCACGACGAATAGGTCGAGAAGCGAAAACCGCGCTCCGGCTCGAACTTGCCGATCGCGTGCATCAGGCCGAGGTTGCCTTCCTCGATCAGGTCGGTCATCGGCAGGCCGCGGCCCAGGTAGTTCTTCGCGATGCTGACCACCAGCCGCAGGTTGCGCTCGATCATCAGCTGGCGCGCCGCGAAATCGCCGGCACGCGCCTTGGTCGCGGTGTCGAACTCTTCCTGCGGGGTCAGCAGCGGGGCGCGGCGGATGTCGCGCAGATAGGTCTGCAGCGTGTTGCCGACCTCGCCATCGCCGGCGGCGATCTCGATCACCGGGCGCGCATCGTCGGACGCTGCGTCGGCCTGTTCCCGCGGGTCGCCATCGGGCGGCGCTTCCGGGGGCTCGGCCGGCTCGCCCTGCGCATCACCCCCCCTCAGCACCGGCAGCGACGGCCTGACCGCGGCCTCCTGGCCCAGCGCATGCCCGTTCAGTGTGCTGCGCTTCTTGGCCATGCTGTTGCCCGGGCTGGAGGAAGGTGGGCCGCGCGTCAGCGCGGCGGCAGGAGCTTGGCCGGATCGATCGGCCTGCCGAGTTTGCGGATCTCGAAATGCAGCAGCACCCGGTCGGAATCGGTGGTGCCCATCTCGGCGATCTTCTGGCCGCGGCGCACGGTCTGGTCTTCCTTGACCAGCAGCGCCTGGTTGTGCGCGTAGGCCGTCAGGAAGGTGCTGTTGTGTTTCAGGATCACGAGGTTGCCGTAGCCGCGCAGGCCGGACCCGGCATAGACCACGCGGCCGTCGGCCGCGGCCAGCACCGGATCGCCGGCCTTGCCGGAGATCGACAGGCCCTTGCTGCGCACGTCGTCGAAGCCGGTCACCACCGGGCCGGCGGCCGGCCACTGCCAGTTGATGTCGTCGTCATCGCGCGGCGTGGCCGTTGCCGCGGGGGCCACCGCGACCGGCGTCGAGGCCGTCGACACCCCCGCCGCACCCGAGGCCCCCGAAGCAGCCCGCGGCGCATCGAGCGGCTTCACGTCGATCTTCGCGGCGGTCACGCCGCGCGTGGCCACCGCGTTCGGGTCGGCACCCGGCGGCACGACGCGCAGCACCTGGCCGACCTCGATGACGTTCGGGTTGTCGAGGTTGTTCCACTTGATCAGGTCTTTCCAGTTCTGGCCGGTCTCGAGCCCGACACGGATCATCGTGTCGCCTGGTTTCACCGTGTAGAAGCCGGGTTTGCCGGCGTTCTCGGCGCCCGGCAGCGGCTTCACGCCGTCCGGCGTGACGAGTGGTGGCGCAGGCGTCGCGATCGGCGTGCCCTGCGACCCACCCGCCGTCGTGACCGGCGCCCGGATGCCGCCGCGATCCTCGACCGGCGCCTTGACCTTCGGCGACGAGCAGGCCGCGAGCGCGAGCGCCGCCAGCACGATGGCGATCGATCGCGGACTGATCGAACGGCGGCGCGCTGCCGCGGGAATCGGGGTGCTTGCCATCAATGCCACTGTCATCAATCCGTTCCTGATTTTAGGGGGACGAACAACACGGCCTCATGGACCGTGCGCTCGTAGCCACCCTCTGTTCTGTCGACCACCACCAGCACCTGGCCCTGCCCTGCAGCCCGCTGCACCGGGGCCACCAGGCGGCCGCCGACGGCCAGTTGATCGAGCCAGGCCTGCGGCAGGTTGTCGCCGCCGGCGGCCGAAATGATGCTGTCATACGGCGCGTTCGGCGGGTGGCCCCGCATCCCGTCACCATACACCAGCCGGATGTCCGTCAAGCGCAGCGGCGCCAGCAACTCGCGCGCCTTGTCGTGCAGCGGCTTGAGCCGCTCCACCGACAGCACCTGCCGCGACAGCTGCGCCAGCACCGCCGCCTGGTAGCCGCAGCCGGTGCCGATCTCGAGCGTGCGGCCCAGCGTGCGGCGCGTGCGCGCGGCGGGGCTCGCCATCAGCAGCTCGATCATGCGGGCCACCACCGACGGCTTCGAGATGGTCTGCCCGAGCCCGATCGGCAGGCTGGTGTCTTCGTAGGCCTGGTTGACCAGCGCCGTGTCGACGAAGGCATGACGCGGCACGCGGGCCATCGCGCCGAGCACCAGCTCGTCGCGCACGCCGCCGCTGCGCAGCCGGTCGACCATGCGCTGGCGCACGCCGGCTGAATCGAGGCCGAGGCCGGTCGGCACCACACGCTGCGTGGCGGCCATCGCCGCCTGCTGCACCGGCCGCTGCGGCCGCAGCACCTCGCGGCCCTTGGCCGGCGGCGTGAGCCGATCGAGTTGCAGCGGGAACTTCGGTCGCTTCGGTGCTTCGCTCATGCACCCACCGCTTGCGACCACTGCCGCCACGCGGGCAACCGGGCATGGTCGGTCAGGTCGACCTGCAGCGGCGTGATCGACACGCAGCCGTCGGCGGTGGCATGGAAATCGGTGCCCTCGCCCGCTTCGCGCACGTCGCCGGCCGGCCCGATCCAGTAGATCGGCTCGCCGCGCGGGTTCTGCTGGCAGACCACCGGCTCGCTCGCATGGCGGCGGCCCAGCCGCGTGATGCGGCGCGGCAGCTCGATCGCGTCGGGCCGGTTCGGGATGTTGACGTTGAGCAGCCAGGCGCCGGGCGCAGGCGGGTTCGCGAGCACCTGCTCGACCAGCGAGCGCGCGAAGCGCGCCGCGGCATCGACCTGCCCCCAGCCCTTCTCGACCTGCGAGAACGCGATCGCCGGGATGCCGAACAGGAAGCCTTCCATCGCGGCCGCGACGGTGCCGGAGTACAGCGTGTCGTCGCCCATGTTGGCGCCGTTGTTGATGCCCGACAGCACCAGGTCGGGCTTGTGCTCGAGCAGCCCGGTCAGCGCGATGTGGACGCAATCGGACGGCGTGCCGTTGATGTAGCGGAAGCCGTTGGCCGCGGTGAAGGCCGACAGCGGCCGGTGCAGCGTCAGCGAGTTCGAGGTGCCGCTCGCGTTCTGCTCCGGGGCCACCACGTCGATCTCGCCGAGCCCTTCGCAGGCCTTCACCAGGGCCGCGAGGCCGGGGGCGAGGTAGCCGTCGTCGTTGGCGATCAGAATGCGCATCGGGCGATTGTAGGACTCGTCACCTGCGCGACGCGCGCACGCGACTCGCCTGCCTATCATTCGGCGACCCCAAGGAGACATGACGATGCAAGCCTGGTTGTGCGAGAACCCCATCGGCCCTGAAGCGCTGACCTGGAAAGACCTGCCGACGCCGCAGCCGGCCGCCGGCGAGGTGCGCGTCGCGATCCGCGCCGCGAGCCTGAACTTTCCGGACCTGCTGATCGTCCAGAACAAGTACCAGATCAAGCCGCCGCTGCCCTTCGTGCCCGGCGCCGAGTACGCCGGCGTGGTCGAGGCCGTCGGCGAAGGCGTCAGGCATTTGAAGGTCGGCGATGCGGTGGCCGCGTTCGCCGGCACCGGCGGCTTCGCGACGCACGCCTGCGTGAACGCCGCGCTGCTGATGCCGCTGCCACCGGGTTTCGCATTCGAAGATGCGGCCGCGTTCCTGTGCACCTACGGCACCACGCACCATGCGCTGATGGACCGCGCGGCGCTGCAGCCCGGCGAGACCGTGCTGGTGCTCGGCGCAGCGGGTGGCGTCGGCAGCGCGGCGATCCAGATCGCGAAGGCAGCGGGCGCACGCGTGATCGCCGCCGCGTCCACCGACGAGAAGTGCAGCTTCTGCAAGCAGCTCGGTGCCGACGAGACCATCAACTACAGCCGCGGCCAGTTGCGCGAGGAGCTGAAGGCGCTGACGCAAGGCAAGGGCCCCGACGTGGTCTACGACCCGGTCGGCGGCGACCTGGCCGAGCCGGTGTTCCGCTCGATCGCCTGGCGCGGCCGCTACCTGGTGATCGGTTTCGCGCAAGGCGGCATCCCGGCGCTGCCGCTGAACCTGGCGCTGCTGAAGGGCGCGTCCATCGTCGGCGTCTTCTGGGGCGAATTCGCCCGTCGCGAACCGAAGAACAACGCCCGCGCGCTGGCCGAACTGGCCGGCTGGTATGCGCAGGGCAAGATCAAGCCGGCGATCGACCGCACGCTGCCGATGAGCGGTCTGTCGGATGCCTTCGCCCGCATGGGCAGCCGGCAGGTGCAGGGCAAGATCGTGCTCGTGAACGCCTGACGGCTTGAACGCCGGAGGGCCCCCCCTTCACCCGGGGGGCCTGCCGTGCGGCACACGGCTGGACACAGTTTGCGCGGGGTCGAGTGCGCTACGATGCAGGACGCGCCCCGCGTCCCCTCCGTTCACCCCCGGCACCATGGCATGGCAATCAAGGTCCTGATCGTTGAAGACAATCCCGTTGCGCGCAGCTTCCTGTGCCGCGTGGTGCGCGAAAGCTTCAGCGACACGATCGCCATCACCGAGGCCGGCGACCTCGAGAGCGCGCGCCGCCACATCGGCCTGCCCGACCGCCAGAAGATCGACGCGCCCACCGATCCGTTCAAGCTGATCCTGGTCGACCTCGAACTGCCCGACGGCAACGGCATGGAGCTGCTGGCCGAACTGGCCCGCTACCCGGCCACCAAGATCGTCACCACGCTCTACTCCGACGACGACCACCTGTTCCCCGCGCTCCAATGCGGTGCCGACGGCTACCTGCTGAAGGAAGACCGCTTCGAGGTGCTGGTCGAAGAACTGCAGAAGATCGTGCGCGGCCAGCCGCCGCTGTCGCCGGCCATCGCGCGGCGCCTGCTCGGCCACTTCCGCCAGGGCCCCGGCGGCATGGGTGGGCTGTCCGAGCCGGCACCGTCGGGCTTCCAGAGCAGCCGCCCGATGCCGCTCGGCCGCGGCGCACCGCTCGACCACGAGCGCCTGACCCCGCGCGAGAGCGAGGTGCTGACCTACCTCAGCAAGGGCTTCACGATCAAGGAGATCGCGAACCTGATGGGCATCAAGTGGTTCACGGTCAACGACCACATCAAGTCGATCTACAAGAAGCTCAACGTGTCCAGCCGTGCCGAAGCGGCCGTGCTGGCCAGCAAGCAAGGCCTGGTCTAGGGTCAACGGCCCTGCGGGGCTGACAACGCATGGACACCCCCGCGTCACGGCCGGCGAGCCTGCACACCGATTCCGCACTCGATTCCGGGCTGATCGACCACGCGCTCGGCGATGACCAGCGCCTGTCACGCTGGATGGGCTGGCGGCTGCGCCTGCTGGTGGTGGCCGCGCTGCTCGGCTGCGTGGCGCTGGTGATGACGGCGCGCTGGCTGGCCGCGCAGCCGCACCTGCCGGCCGACTGGCGCGTCGGCGCGCAAGGCGAGATCGAACTGGTGCACACCGACGACGCGGCGCTGAAGCCGCTCGAAGGCCGCGCGCTGGTCGGCCTGCTGAACGACAACGGGCAAGTTGCGATCGTCGACGGCTTGGCGCTGCAGCGCTCGCCGCGCTGGATCACGAACGATGCGCAGCGCGAGCGCCACCTCGACCAGCACCAGCAGGTCGCCGCGGTGATGGGCGGCAGTGCGGTGCGGGTCTTCTTCATCGGTGGGCGGCAGGTCGAGCTGGCGCTGCAGCCGCGCGGGCTCACGCGGCTGGGCATGATGTTCTGGGTGCTGTCGGCGCTGAGCCTGACGCTGTACCTGGTGGCGATGGTGGTGCTGCTGGCCAAGCCGTCGATGCGCAACCTGCTGTATGCCGTGGCCTCGCTGTGCCAGGCCGGCAGCCTCGCCTTCATGGCGGTCGAGTCGACGCTGCAGCTCGGGCTGCCGCTCGGCTTCCTGCGCTGGGACCTGCCGCTGCGCCTGGCCTTCGACCTGCTCACGGCCGCCGCGCTGGTGCACGCCGCTTATCCGGCACAGCAACCACCGGCCGGCGGGCGGCGCATCGCATGGGCCGGCTGGGGCATCGCGCTGCTGCTGGCGATGCTGTGCGCCGGCGGATCGCTGCGCGGCGCGTGGTGGTGGGCGCAGGGTGGCGTCCTGCTGCTGGGGCTGGCGGCACTCGGGCTGCTGAGCTGGTGGTACCGGCGCGAGCCGCATCCGTTCGCGGTCGTGATGCGCCGCTTCGGCGTGATGGCGATCAGCACCTGGGTGCTGCTGTCGATCGCCATCGCCGCGGGTCACCGGCTGYCGTCGGTGCAGCAGCAGATGACCAACATCGGCCCGGCGATCTGGTACGTGTTCTTCGCGTCGCTGCTGCTGCTGGTGCCGTTCCTGTCGAAATCGCAGCAGGTGATGCGCGAGTTCTCGCTGCTCGCGGCCGTCAGCACCATCGCGACCTCGCTCGACCTGCTGTTCGTCGCGGTGTTCTCGCTCGGCCAGTTCGCGTCGGTGACGCTGGCGCTGTTCCTGTCGCTGGGCATCTATTCGGGCGCGCGGCAGTGGATCCTGAACCAGCTGCTCGGCAGCAACGTGCTGACCACCGAGCGCATGTTCGAGAAGCTCTACCGCATGGCGCGCGAGGTCGAGACGCACCCCGAGCGCGCGTCCGACATGCTGATGCAATTGCTGCGCGAGCTGTTCGAGCCGATGGAGGCGGTGGTGGTCGAGAAAGCGACGCGCAGCGCGCGCGTGGCCGGCGACGGCTCGACGCTGGTGGTGCCGGTGCCGCAGCTGCCGGGCGTCGGCGACGGCCTGCCGTGCTCGGTGGTGCTGCGCTTCGCGCACCGCGGGCGGCGGCTCTTCACGTCGGAAGACGCGCGGCTGGCCGAGCGCATCCTCGAGCAGCTGCGGCGGGCGATCGCGTTCGACAAGGCCGTGGAGCAAGGCCGCAGCGAGGAGCGGCTGCGCCTCGCACAAGACCTGCACGACGACATCGGCGCGCGGCTGCTGACGCTGATGTACAAGGCGCAGTCGCCCGAGATGGAAGAGTACGTGCGGCACACGCTGCAGGACCTGAAGACGCTGACGCGCGGGCTCGCCGCGCCGAACCACCCGCTGTCGCATGCCGCCGCCGAATGGAAGGCCGACCTGACGCAGCGCCTGACCGCGGCGCACATCGAGCTCGGCTGGAACCTGACCTTCGACCGCGACATCTCGCTGACCGTGGTGCAGTGGTCGGCGCTGACGCGCGTGATGCGCGAACTGGTCAGCAATGCGATCGCGCATGCGAAGGCACGCCGCGTCGACATCGAGTTCCACCTGCTGCAGGACGGGCTCGAGCTGACCATCACCGACAACGGCATCGGCCGCACCCCGCAGGCCTGGGCGCACGGGCTCGGTCTGGGCGGCGTGCGCAAGCGGGTGAAGCAGCTGGGCGGCGAGGTCGAGTGGAAAGAGGCCGGCGCGGTCGGGATCCGCTGCCGGGTCACGATACGGCAGCTGACCGAGAGGCACTGACGGCGGGCCGCTACCGGTCCGCGGTGAGCCGCCCCGCGCCGCGTCGCCCCTCGATCAGTTCGAAGAGGCCCATGCCCGCGAGCATCGCGGCGACGAACACCAGCGCCTTGAACTCGCCCATGCCGAGCGCGACCAGCCCCGGCCCCGGGCAGAAGCCGGCGAGGCCCCAGCCGATGCCGAACAGCAGGCTGCCGAGCACCAGGACGCGCATCACAGCGCGCCCCCGACAGGGGTCAGCACATGCCGGACCACGAACACCACGGCGAACCCGGCGGCCATGAACACGGTCGTAGCGCCTGCCCGAGCGGGCCGTCGAGCAGCGCATCGGCCTGCGCGAAGCTGCCGACGGCGAACGGGAAATCGACCAGCCCGAACTCCTTGACGATGCCGGCCAGCGAGGTCGTCGCCGGGGCCGACATCCTCCACGCTGCTGCGGAAGCGGGCCGCCTGAAGCAGGCCTTCGAGGGCTCGGCGCAGGCCGTTCGCTGTGCTAGGGTGCGGCCTCATGACCGCCGACCTCCCCGCGGACCCCTCCCTGCACGTTGAAGCGCGCTTCCGCCTGCTCGTCGAGAGCGTGCGGGACTACGCCATCTTCATGCTCGACATCCACGGCCGGGTCGTCACCTGGAACGCCGGTGCGGAGCGTTTCAAGGGCTACCGGGCGAACGAGATCATCGGCCAGCACTTCTCGCGCTTCTACCCGCCCGAAGCCCTGGCGCGCGGCCTGCCCGCGCACGAACTCGAGGTGGCGCAGGCCGCCGGCAGCTTCGAGGACGAAGGCTGGCGCGTCAGGAAGGACGGTTCGCAGTTCTGGGCGAACGTCGTCATCACCGCGATGCGCGCGCCCGACGGGCGGCTCGTCGGCTTCGCCAAGGTCACGCGCGACCTGACGCAGCGGCGCGGCCATGAAGAGGCCTTGCGCCGCAGCGAGGAGCGCTTCCGGCTGCTGGTCGAGGGCGTATCCGACTACGCCATCTTCATGCTCGATGCCAACGGCATGGTCGCCACCTGGAACGTCGGCGCGCAACGCATCAAGGGCTACGCGGCCGCCGAGATCATCGGCCGGCACTTCTCGGTCTTCTATCCGCGCGAAACGCGCGAGAGCGGCTGGCCCGACCACGAGTTGCTGGTGGCGACCGAGAAGGGAAGCTTCATCGACGAAGGATGGCGGGTGCGCCAGGACGGCTCGATGTTCTGGGCCAACGTCACCATCACCGCGTTGCGCGACGACGACGGCCGGCTGCTCGGCTTCGCCAAGCTGACCCGCGACCTCACCGAACGCCGGGACGCCGCGGCCGCCGAGCTCGCCAGCCGGCAGCGCGACGAACTGCTGCAGGCCGAGCGCAGCGCCCGCATGGAGGCGCAGCGCGCGACGCGCGTCAAGGACGAATTCCTGGCCACGCTGTCGCATGAACTGCGCACGCCGCTCAGCGCCATCCTCGGCTGGACCCAGGTGCTGCGCCGGGCCGAAAAAACGGGCACGCCCGTCGATCTGGCACGCGCCATCGACGTGATCGATCGCAACGCGCGGGCCCAGGTCAAGCTGATCGACGACCTGCTCGACCTGAGCCGCATCATGGCCGGCAAGATCCGGCTCGATGCGCAGCAGGTGCCGTTGCTGGAGGTCGTGCAGGCGGCCGTCGATTCGGCCCGACCCGCCGCCGAGGCCAAGGACATCCGCCTGGCGACCCGGCTCGACCCGGACGCACCGACCGTGCGCGGGGACAGCAGCCGCCTGCAGCAGGTGGTGTGGAACCTGCTCACCAACGCGATCAAGTTCACGCCGCAGGGCGGGCAGGTGCAGGTCGCGCTGCAGCGCAACGGCCAGCGGCTGGCGCTGAGCGTCACCGACAACGGCATCGGCATCCCGGCGAGCTTTCTGCCGCAGGTGTTCGACCGCTTCTCGCAGAACGACAGCTCGACGACGCGGGCCTTCGGCGGCCTGGGCCTGGGGCTGGCGATCTGCCGGCAGCTGGTGGAGGTGCACGGCGGCACGATCCGGGCGACCAGCGCCGGCGAGGGCCACGGCGCCAGCTTCGTGGTCGACCTGCCGGTCTCGCATGCGCAACTGGAAGCCGAGGAGGCGCAGCGCGTGCAATCGGTGGATTCGGTGCCAACGGTGGAAGAGGCCGCGCCGGCCGCGGACCTGCCCGCCCTGCCTCGGCTCGGCGGGGTGCATGCCTTCATCATCGACGACGAGCCCGATGCGCGCGACCTGCTGCAGCGCGTGTTCGAGGACCAGGGCGCGCAGGTGACGCCCTTCGCGTCGGCGCAGCAGGCACTGGCGGGGCTGGAGCGGGCCCGCCCGGCCGTCATCGTCAGCGACATCGGCATGCCGACGATGGACGGCTACCAGTTCATGCGCGCGCTGCGTGCGAGCGAGACGCGCCACGAGCGCATTCCGGCGCTGGCGCTGACGGCCTTCGCGCGCGCCGAGGACCGCAAGAAGTCACTGCTCGCGGGCTACCAGGCCCACCTGGCGAAGCCGTTCGACGTGACCGAGCTGGTGCTGGTGGTGGCGAATCTGGTCGGGCGCTGAGCGCCGGGCACGCGCTCCGCCGCCACCCTCACCCGGCGCGCGTCGCTGCGGGCCGACCCGAGCGGCCCGCCAGCTTGCGCAGCCCCTGCACGGCATCATCGACATAGGAGATGACGGCCGGGATCACCAGCAAGCTCAGAAGCGTCGAGGAGACCAGGCCGCCGATCACGACGATGGCCATCGGCGCCCGGAAACTCGGATCGCCCCCCCAGCCGAACGCCAAGGGCAGCATGCCGGCACCCGTCGCGATGCTCGTCATCGCGATGGGGCGGGCGCGCTTGCGGCAGGCATCGATGATCGCGTCGGCGCGGCTCAGCCCGTGTTGCTCGCGGGCGATGACGGCATAGTCCACCAGCAGGATCGAGTTCTTCGTCGCGATGCCCATCAGCATGATCAGGCCGATCATCGACGGCATCGACATCGACGACCCGGTGACGTACAGCGCCAGGAATGCGCCCGGCACCGACAGCACCAGCGCCGCGAGGATGGTCACCGGCTGCACGAAGTCCTTGAACAGCAGCACCAGCACGGCATAGATGCACAGCACGCCCGTGAGCATGGCCATGCCGAACCCGTAGGCCAGCTCGGCCATGTCCTCGGCGTCGCCGCTCGCGCTGTGCTTCACCCCTTGCGGCAGCTGCCGCAGGCTCGGCAGCGCCAGCGCAGCCTGCTCCACCTCGCCCAGCGGCCGGCCGTTCAACTCGACCTCGATGTTGATGTTGCGGCTGCGGTCGTGGCGGGCGATCCGGGCCGGGCCGCTGGCCACCTCGAGCGACGCGACGTTCTCCAGCGCGACCGGCCCCTGGGCGCCCGGTACGCGCAGTTGTCCGAGCGTGTCGATGTCCTGCCGCGCCGCGCCTGCCAGCTTCACCACCACGGGTACCTGCCGCTCGCCGAGGTTGAGCCGCGCGAGCTCCTGCTCGTGGTCGCCCGCCGTCGCCACGCGCAGCGTCTCGGCGATCGCGGACGACGTGACGCCCAGGTCGGCGGCACGCGCGAAGTCGGGGCGCACCACCAGTTCCGGCTGCACCAGACCGGCGGTCGAGGTGACGGCGCCGATGCCGGGGATCGTCCGCAACTCGCGCTCCACCCGTGCGGCCGCCTGGCCCAGTGCGCGGCCGTCGTCACCGGCGAGCACCATCACGTAGTTCTCGCCGGAACCGCCGACGTTGACACGCGCGCCGGGCAAACCCGCCAAGGCCACTCGCAGTTGCTGCTCGATCTGCTGCTGGCTCAGGCCGGAGCGGTCGCTGCGGTGCGACAGCTTCACCGTCAGCACCGCGTTGCGCACGTTGCCGGCCACCGGGCCGTCGTCGCCCGGCCCCGAATCGCTGCTGCTGCCCCCGACCGCCGTGTAGATGGTGCGGGCGTGCGGGTTGCGACGCACGATCTCGCGCGCTTGCTCGGCCAGGGCCAGGGTGTCGTCGAGCAGGCTGCCGGGCGGGAGGGTCAGCGACACCTGGGTCTGCGCCTCGTCATCGGGCGGGATGAACGAGCCCGGCAACGTGGACGCGAGCAACAGCCCGAGACCGAAGAACACGCACGCCACCCCGAGCGTGAGCCCGCGGTAGCGCAGGCACCAGCGCGCCCAGCGGAGGTAGGTGGACATCCAGCGGGGCTCGGCTTCGCCCTGCTCCTTCGGTGCCCTCAGCACCCAGGCGGCCATCATCGGGGTGAGCATGCGTGCAACGACCAGCGAGAAGAACACGGCGATGGCCGCCGTCCAGCCGAACTGCACGAAGAACTTGCCGACGACGCCCCCCATGAAAGCGGTGGGCAGGAAGACGGCGATGAGCGTGAAGGTCGTGGCGATGACCGCCAGCCCGATCTCGTCGGCAGCCTCCATCGCCGCCCGGTAGGGGCTCTTGCCCATGCGCAGGTGGCGGGAGATGTTCTCGACCTCCACGATGGCGTCGTCCACCAGCACGCCGATCACCAGCGACAGCGACAGCAGCGTCACCGTGTTGAGCGTGAAGCCCAACAGGTGCATCGCCGCGAACGTCGGGACGATGGACAGCGGCAAGGCCACCGCCGCCACGAAGGTCGAGCGCCAGTCGCGCAGGAACACGAACACGACCAGCACCGCCAGGGCCGCACCCTCGTAGAGCAGGCCCATCGAACCCTCGTAGTTCTCCCGGACCGGATCGATGGCGTTCACGGCCTCGACCACCTCGATGCCAGGATGAGCGGCCTTCAGCTCCTGCAGCGCGCTGCGCACGCCGGCAGCCACCTCCAGCTCACCCGCTCCACGTGAGCGCGCGACCTCGAAGCCGACCACCGGCCTGCCGTCGAGCAAGGCCGCGGACCGCGGTTCGGCGCTGCCGTCGACCACGGTCGCGACCTGGTCGAGCCGGATGGGCCGGCCGTCGCTCAACACGAGTTCGACGGCGGCCAGTTCCTCGGCCGACTGCACCGTGGCCACGG
>NZ_JBFULV010000061.1:0-41332 GCF_054049715.1 Rhizobacter sp. P5_C2
ACACCGGGCACCGTGCCGGCCGCCTGCAAGGCCGGCACGGCGAGCCGGTTGCGCTCGGCATAGACCTGCGCGACCTGGCGCCACTCGGCCGTGCTGGCCGTGCGCGCCTCGCCGAGCCGGATCACCATGCGCGAGCCCCAGGCCGCGGCGCCGGCCGCCAGCATCAGCCCGAGGGCCAGTGGAGCGAGCCGCGTGTGATGAGGGTGGTTCATCGCATCCCCCTGTCGTCACTTGATGGTGACCGTGCAGCTGTGCCCTGCCAGCGCCAGCCCGTTGGGCACGGGCTTGGCGCCGCTGTAGCCGATCTGCATGCCGAACTCGACGCTGCCGCCGGGCGACAGCGTGCCGTTCCAGCCGGCCGGGGTGGCCACCACGGCGCGGCCGTTCTTCGTCACCGTGGCGCTCCACGAATTGGACAGCGTGAAGTCGTTCGATTCGGTCCAGCTCAGCGACCAGCCGGTGATCGGCGTCGTGCCCGTGTTGCCGAGCTTGATCGCGGGCACCTGGCCGGCACCCCAGTCGTTGCTCGTGTCGAAGCTGATCGTGCAGTCGGCCACCACCACGTCGTTGTCGACCTCGGTGGCGGCGAGGCTGGCGCCGGTGTGGCCGGCGGCCGCCAGGTTGAAGCTCGCGCTGCCGTTGGCCTGGTCGGCATCCTCGGCGGCGGCGATCACCAGATTCTGCGGCACGTTGTAGTTGGCCGGCGTGAAGCTCAGCGTGGTGGTGGCCGTGCCCAGGTCGGCGTCGCCGCCGGCGGCCTTGCTCACCGTCACCGTGACCGTCCCCGCCGGCGCCTGCGACAGGCTGACGCCGACGCTCGCGCTGGCGCCCTCGGCCACGCTCAGCGTGCCCGCACTCAGCACGATGGCCGGCGTGCCGCCGCTGCCGTCGCCGTCGATGTTCGCGTAGTCGTTGAAGGCCATCGCGATGTCGGCCTGCGCCCAGAAGCGGTGGTAGACCCAGTCGGGCGAGGCGCCGCCGGCCAGGTAGGCCTGCAGCTTCGGCCACTGCGGGTCCTGCTGGTACTTCGGCCGCAGGCTCAGGAAGGTCGCGTTCGAATCGATGGTCGCGCCCTGCGCGTTGGTGCCCGTCCAGCCGGAGGGCACGTAGACGCCCGAGCCGGTCGCCGGGTCGTAGGCGTCGTCGAAGCGCAGGTAGTCGGTGCGCTTCTCGGCGATGGCGATGCCCTTGCTGTCCTGGTAGCGGGTCCAGGCGCGGTCCAGCAGTTCCTTCGCGAGGGTCCTGGCGGCCGTGTTGCCGGATTTCGCGGCGTAGTGGATCAGCGTGCGCGCGAAGGCGGCGGTGGTGCCGATGTCGGTCGTGCGATCGGCCACCGTGACGCGCAGGTTCGCGTTCGCGCCCGGCGCGGCGGGGTTCCAGGTGTCGGGCTGGCCGCTCCACTTCAGCGTGCTCGGGATGGCGTAGCTGCCGTCGGCATTCAACACCGTCTGTGCCGAGGCCCAGGCCACCCACTTGTCGAGCAGCGCCTTCGCCTTCGCGTCGCCGCTCGCGCGGTAGTACTCGGCCACCCGCTGCATCGACCACACCTGCATGCCGAACCACTCGTTCGAACCCGGGTCGTGGTAGACCGGGTTCTCGTCGTAGGCCATGCCGTAGAAGGTGGCCGTGCCGGCAGGCGGTGCGCCGTAGTTGCCCTCCCAGCTGTTGGTGGCGCCGCCGGCGATCGCGCCGTCGGCCGACTGCAGCCAGCGGTAGAACTCGAGCTGGCGCGCGAGGCTCCTGGCCCAGTCGCCTGCCGCCGTCGGCGAGCCCGGCTTGAAGTCGGCCTGCGTCGACAGTGCCCAGGCCGCGAGCGGGTTCTGGTAGCCGAAGTGGTTGTGGCTGGAGCCGATGCGCCAGGCCCAGCCGGCGCTCGTGTCGGTCGCGCCGCCCCAGGCGTAGTACCAGCTCATCAGGTAGGTCTGGTTGTCGCGGAAGCCGTTCGCGTCCGGCAGGCCGGTGCCGGGCGCGCAGGCCTGTGCGCCGACGCAGTTGCCGATCTTCTTGAAGTACTTGTCGAACATCGCGTAGCGCAGGTAGTCGCCCATGCGGGCCGCCTTCTTGACGAGGTCGGCCACGTCCGCGCCCTTGCCCTGCGCCTTCGCCCACACCGAGGCCCAGTAGACGGCCTGGATCGCACGCGCATCGGCATCCGGCGCATTGGTGTAGCGCCACTGCTTCGCGTAGCTCTGGTCGCCGATGAACAGGCTCAGGAAGCCCTGCGTGCCGCCGCTGCGGCCCCAGCGGAAGGTCTCGCACGAGGGATGGGGAATCGTCTCCCACACCGATTCCTGCGGCCCGCGCTGGAAGGTGTTGATGTAGGCCGGCTTGGTGGTGGCGTCGCCGCAGCGGCCGTAGCCGTACCAGTTGTCGACGTCGGTCAGCCAGTGCATGCCGTAGATGTCGCGCGTGCCGTAGGCCGCCGCGAGTTCGGTGGCGATCGGGTCCTGCCCCGCCGTCACCGAGTTGTCCAGCGGCGCGGGGTAGTTCTTCGGCAGCGCGAACTCGCCGGCGTAGGTGGCCGGTTTGGCGGGGTTGTAGAAGCTGTTGGTGGGCTGGTCGGCGGTGGGCGGGATGATGGTCTTCTCCATCGTCGCCCAGGCGGCCTTCAACGGTGCCCAGTCGCCGGTGACGCGGCCGTACTGCGCCTCCATCCAGAGCCAGAAGCTGTAGGCCTCGGAGGTCGTCTCATGGCCGTAGTCCGGCGCTTCGACCATCAGCGTCTCGATCGAGTGGTACGGCACGCCGTCGCTGCTGAAGTAGCCGTTCGCCGGATCCTTGATCTTGTTGTACTGCGTCAGGAAGCGCTGCGTGTACTCGGCATCGGCGGCGCGCGCCGGTGCGGCGAGCGACAGGGCGAGCACGGCGGCGGCAACGGCCGAAAGCATGTGGAATCGGGTCTTCATCGAAATGTCTCCTGTTGTGAAAACGTTTTCACTGCAATGAAACTGCGATCAAGCGCACAGCGCCACCGCGGCGCCGGGGCGCAGCGGTGGGTACAACGATTCGCGGAGTGTTCGAGCGCGGGTCAGGACGGGCTGGGGATGCCCGGGCGCTCAGGGGTGGCCAATGGCCTGCGGGAGGACTGCAACTGCATCATTCCGTGTCTCCTTTCCCTCGGCGCGGCGGTCTTGCGACGGCGCGCCGTCATGTTCTGGACGGTTTGTCTACAACTGCGGTTGAAATCGATTTCAACGCAACCAGTGTGCCGCCGGTCGCGCGCTCGCGGCATCCGGGTTAGCCCCATCAGATGCAACGCGTCGTGTCGCCGCGCCGCGGCAGGGGCAGATATGCAAGCGCGAAATGCGCAGTTCACAGCGCCGGCCCGCACTCCTAAGGTCTCGCACCGATCGCTGCTTCTCTGGTGGACACCATGAACCTGACACTCCGGCATCGCCTCGCCGCCCTGCTCGTGACGCTCACCGCGGCCACGCTCTCGTTCGCGCAGACGCCCACAACGCCCACGACGATCCGCATCGGTGTCGCGACCGGCGGTGTCGGCACGCCGCCGCGCACCGGCAGCTCGACCGTCGGCCTCGTCAATGCCCAGGGCCAGCTCGAGCAGGAGTTCGCGAAGGACGGCATCCAGGTCGAGTGGATCTTCTTCAAGGGCGCCGGCCCGGCCGTCAACGAGGCCCTCGTCAACAGGCAGCTCGACTTCGCATGGCAGGGCGACCTGCCGTCGATCGTTCACCGCGCCGGCGGCGTCAAGACACACATCATCGTCGGCAGCGGCGTGCGCAACGGGCTCTACCTCGGCGTGCCGCCGGACTCCACCATCACGAAGCTCGAAGACCTGAAGGGCAAGCGCGTCGCCGTCTTCAAGGGCACCAACCTGCACCTGGCCGCGGTGCGCGCGCTGGCGGCCAAGGGCCTCAAGGAGAGCGACCTCAAGCTGATCAACCTCGACACCGCCGCCGCCCAGGCCGCCCTCACCACCAAGGACATCGACGCGGCCTTCGGCTACGTCGAGCTGTTCGTGCTGCGCGACAAGGGAACGGCCAAGGTCGTCTGGTCGGCCGCACAGGACTCGTTCCGCTACACGCGCCAGACGGTGCTGCTGGTCAGCGACGAGTTCGCGGCGAAGCACCCGCAGATCGTGCAGCGCGTGGTCGACACGGTGGTGAAGACCGCCCGCACCTATTCCGATGAAGCGCAGCGCGGCGAGCTGTTCGCGCAATGGGGCAAGACCGAGTATCCGGAGAAGTTCTGGCGCGAGGACTTCACCGGCCAGCCGCTGCGGGTGCGCCTGTCGCCGCTGCTCGACCCCTTCCTCGTCGCCCGCTACAAGGATGCGACCGACGAGGCCTTCAGGCTGAAGCTGATCCGCAGCAAGCCCGAGATCGACACCTGGTTCGACCGGCGCTTCCTGAACGCCGCACTGAAGTCGCAGAAGCTCGAAGGCTGGTGGCCCGAGTACGCGGCCGATGGCCAGCTGGTCGGCAGCAGCGTCGCGGCGGCGCGATGAGCAGCGACCTGACGGTCCCCATTGCAACGGTGTCCGGGGAGTCTGCCGTGCCGCGGCCGGCACGCGCTTTCCCACGGCAGAAGGGACCGCTGCGCGACTGGCTGCTCGCCTGGCCGCTGCCGCTCGTGTTGCTGGCCGCGTGGGCGCTGGCGGCGCACTTCGAATGGGTCGCGCCGCAGGTGCTGCCCGCCCCCGAGGCGGTGGCGCTGACCTTCAAGGAATCGCTGCTCAGCGGCGAGCTGTGGGCCAACCTGCAGATCAGCCTGCTGCGCGTGCTGGCCGGCTTCGCGGTCGGCCTGGCCGGCGGGTTGGCGCTCGGCGTCGCGATGGGCCTGTCGCCGACGGTCAAGGACTACGTCTACCCGAGCTTCAAGGTCTTCGCGCAGGTGCCGGTGCTGGGCTGGCTGCCGCTGCTGATGCTGCTGGTCGGCATCGACGAGGCGCTGAAGGTCATCCTGATCAGCAAGGCGGCACTGGTGCCGATCGCCCTCAACACCTACAAGGGCATCCAGGGCGTGCCGACGCGCCACATCGAGGTCGCGCGGGTGCTGAAGTTCACGCGCTGGCAGATGCTGTCGAAGGTGGTGTTCCCGGCCGCGCTCGCGCCGATCTGGAACGGCGTGCGCTACGGGCTGACGCATGCGTGGCTCGCCCTCGTCGTCGTGGAACTGCTCGCGTCGAGCGAGGGCCTGGGCTTCATGATCGTCTACGGCCGCCAGCTGTTCCAGCTCGACGTGGTGCTGGCCGCGGTGGCGGTGGTCGGCGCGGTCGGTTATGCGCTCGACAAGCTGCTCGCGCTGATCGAGCGCCGGCTGCTCGCTTGGCGCCGGGAGGCCTTCTGATGTCGGCAGCAAGAATTCCCCAGCTCGTTCCCAAACCCCTGCGCGGCTTCATGCTGCCTGCCCTGCTGCTGCTCGCGTGGTGGGCCGCGGTGCGCTTCGGCTGGTCGACCTCGCC
The DNA here is from genome assembly GCF_054049715.1 of Rhizobacter sp. P5_C2. Lineage (NCBI taxonomy): Bacteria > Pseudomonadati > Pseudomonadota > Betaproteobacteria > Burkholderiales > Sphaerotilaceae > Rhizobacter > Rhizobacter sp. P5_C2. Next base: position 5,426 of record NZ_JBFULV010000061.1, read on the forward strand.
GCTGCTGGTGTCACCCGGCAAGGTCTGGCAGACCGCCGTCGAGCAGGTCACGTCCGGCCAGGTCTTCTCGGCGCTCGCCGCCAGCCTGCGGCGCGACCTGATCGGCTTCGCGATCGGCGCGTTCGGCGGCCTCGCGTTCGGTGCGGCGCTCGGTGCCTCGCGACTGTTCGAGAAACTGGTCGGCCCGAGCTTCCACACGCTGAAGCAGATCTCGCTGTTCGCGTGGATCCCGTTGCTGTCGGTGTGGTTCGGTCTGGGCGATGCCGCCAAGGTGGCCTTCCTGTCGCTGGCGGCGTTCTTCCCGGTGGTGCTGAACACCTTCGAGGGCATCCGCAGCGTGCCGGCCGACCTGCTGGAAGTGGCTCGCACGCTGAGGTTCACCCGGCTGCAGACCTGGGCCCGGGTGATCCTGCCGGCGGCCTCGCCGTCGATCTTCGCGGGCATCCACCTGGGGCTGATCTACGCGTGGCTGGCCACGCTCGGCGCCGAGTACCTRCTGGTCTCGGGCGAAGGCATCGGCAACACGATGATCGACGGCCGCGAGCATTTCCTGATGGACTTGGTGCTGCTCGGCGTGATCGTGGTCGGGCTGGTCGGCTTCTCGCTGAATTGGATCGCCGGCCGCATCGAAGCCCGCGCGCTCGCCTGGCGCGGCCGCTCGGTCGCGCAGTTCTGACAACCCCTGCTGAAACCCCACGAGAACACCCACCATGGCACACGCCGGCACCCTGCAGATCCAGCACCTGAGCAAGCAGTACGAGGTCCAGGGTGACCCGCTGCCCGTGCTGCAGGACATCACGCTGACCGTCAACCCGGGCGAGTTCGTCAGCATCGTCGGCAGCAGCGGCTGCGGCAAGTCCACGCTGCTGCGGCTGATCGTCGGGCTGGAGGAGGATTACCAGGGCGAGGTGCTGCTCGACGGCGAGCGCATCGTCGGCACCAGCCTCGACCGCGGCATCGTGTTCCAGGAGCACCGGCTGTTCCCGTGGCTGACGGTGGAGCAGAACATCGGGCTCGGGCTGCTGAACGGCCAGCTCAGCGAGAAACAGAAGGCCGACACGGTGCGCGAGCACATCGCGCTGGTCGGGCTGGAGGGCTTCGAGACGGCTTGGCCGCACCAGCTGTCGGGGGGGATGTCGCAGCGCGTGGCGATCGCGCGTGCGCTCGTCAACCGGCCCGAGGTGCTGCTGCTCGACGAGCCCTTCGGCGCGCTCGACGCACTGACCCGCGCCCACCTGCAGCAGGAGCTGCACCGCATCTGGCAGGCCGAGGGCATCACGATGATCCTGGTCACGCACGACGTGGAAGAGGCGGTGTACCTCGGCGACAAGGTGGTGGTGATGGAGCCACGGCCGGGCCGCATCCGCCGCATCGTGCCGGTGGAACTCGACCACCCGCGCGACCGCGTCGGCCTCGCGTTCTCGCGCGTCAAGGAGGACGTGCTCGCCGAGTTCGCCGGCGAGGCCGAGCAGGCGATGCGGGCCCGCCATGCCGGCCGCCAGGATGCCGACGACGAGCGCACGGGCACCCGTTCCGCGCTGCCGGCCGGGCTGCGCTTCGCGCTTTGACAAGGAGGAGTCCCATGTCCGACCGGAAAATGCGCCTCGGCGCCTTCATCATGGCCACCGGCCACCACGTCGCCGCGTGGCGCCACCCGGGCTCGCAGATCGACTCGGGCGTCAACATCGACCACTACATCCAGGTCGCACAGACCGCCGAGCGCGGGCTGTTCGACCAGGTCTTCGTGGCCGACAGCCCCGGCCTGCAGCACCGCGGCGACGAGGAGTCGCTGAGCCGCCAGGGCCGCGTCTCGTACTTCGAGCCGGTCACGCTGTGGGCCGCGCTGTCGGCAGTGACGAAGCACATCGGCTTCGTCGCGACCGCGTCGACCACCTACGAAGACCCGTTCCTGCTGGCGCGCAAGTTCGCGTCGCTCGACCACCTCAGCAAGGGCCGCGCGGCGTGGAACGTCGTGACGACCGCCGCCGAGAACGTGTTCGGCAACTTCGGGCTCGACGCCCACCCCGACCCTGCCGTGCGCTACGAGCGCGCGCACGAGTTCGTCGACGTGGTGAAGGGCCTGTGGGACAGCTACGACGACGACGCCTTCGTGCGCGATGCGACATCGGGCGTGTACTTCGACCCGAAGAAGCTGCACGCGCTGAACCACGTCGGCAAGTACTTCAAGGTGAAAGGCCCGCTGAACATCGAGCGCTCGCCGCAGGGCCACCCGGTGATCGTGCAGGCCGGCTCGTCGGAAGACGGCAAGGAGCTCGCGGCCGCGACCGCCGAGGCCATCTTCACCGCGTGGACCAGCGAGGCCGAGGCACTCGCCTTCTACCAGGACGTGAAGGGCCGCATGGCAAAGCACGGCCGCCACCCCGGGCAGTTGCTGGTGCTGCCGGGCATCTCGCCGGTGATCGGCCGCACCGAGGCCGAGGCGAAGGCCAAGTGGGCCGAGCTGCAGAAGTTGATCCACCCCTCGGTCGGGCTGAACACGCTGGTGCAGTTCTGGCCGAACGACGACCTGCGCCGCTGGGACCTCGACGCGCCGCCGCCCTGGTACCCCGAGCCGCCGAAGGGCATCAACAGCCGCGCCCACGTGGTGATCGAACTCGCGCGGCGCGAGAAGTTCACGGTGCGCCAGCTGTACGAATACCTGGCCGGCGCGCGCGGCCACTGGGTGGTGGTCGGCACGCCGCAGACCATCGCCGACCAGATGCAATCGTGGTTCGAGAACGGCGCCGCCGACGGCTTCAACGTGATGCCGCCGGTGCTGCCGCAATCGCTCGACGAGTTCGTCGACCTGGTCGTGCCGGAGCTGCAGCGCCGCGGGCTGTTCCGCACCGCGTACGAAGGCCGCACGCTGCGCGAGAACCTCGGGCTGGAGCGACCGGCCAGCCGCTATGTGCAGGCCGCTGCGGCGCAAGCTGCCTGATCAACGCCATTGTTCCAACGACCCACCAGGAGGATTCCCATGAGTGCTGTCCTGACCCCGTCGACCACTGCCACCACCACCGAACTCGACATCGCCCCGCAGGCCGGCCGCATCGGCGCCGAAGTGCGCGGGCTGCGCCTGTCGGGCGCGCTGCCGGCCGCGACCTTCAGCGCGATCAAGCAGGCGCTGTACCGCCACAAGGTGCTGTTCTTCCGCGGCCAGCAGCAGTTGGACGATGCCGGGCAGCAGGCCTTCGGGCGGCTGTTCGGCGAGCTGGTCGACCATCCGACGGTGCCCTCGAAGGACGGCACGCAGATCCTCGAACTCGACTCGAACCACGGCGGGCGCGCGAACTCGTGGCACACCGACGTGACCTTCGAGGTCGCGTACCCGCAGGTGTCGATCCTGCGCGCGGTGACGCTGCCGCCGTACGGCGGCGACACCGTGTGGGCCAACACCGCGGCCGCCTATGAAGAGCTGACGCCGGCGCTGAAGGCGCTGGCCGAGAACCTGTGGGCGCTGCACGGCAACGACTACGACTACGCGGCCACCCGCGTGACACCCGATGCGCACGGCGCGAAGCGCTACCAGGAGGTCTTCACCCGGCGCCTGATCCAGGCCGAGCACCCGCTGGTGCGCGTGCACCCGGAGACCGGCGAACGCACGCTGGTCTCGGGCCATTTCATCAAGAACTTCATCGGCTACAACACGCAGGACAGCGACCACCTGTTCGCGATCTTCCAGAACCACATCACGCGGCTCGAGAACACGGTGCGCTGGCGCTGGGCCGAAGGCGATGTCGCGATCTGGGACAACCGCGCGACGCAGCACTACGCGATCAACGACTACGGCGATGCCCACCGCGTGATGCGGCGCATCACGGTGAGCGGCGATGCGCCGGTGGCGGTCGACGGGCAGCGCAGCCGGGTGCGGCCGAACCCGGCGCGGAGCACCGCATGACGGCGGGTCCGGCTGCGGTGGCGGGGCCCGAGGTGCGGCTGGACCACGACACCTCCGAGCTGGCCGACACCTGCGACCGCGTCGGGTTCCGGCAGTTCGAGCACGGCAAGCAGCTGATCGCGCTGCTCGGCCTGCAGCACGGCCAGCGGGTGCTCGACGTCGGCTGCGGCACCGGTCTGCTCGGGGCCTGGGTGGCCGAGCGAAGCGTGACGATTCCGCTGCAGCGCCACCTCGTTTTCGCGAGCGCACGCCGACCCGCGACCTGATCATTTTTCCGGCGCCGAGGCACCCTCTGCGCAGCGGAAAGGTAGCCAGAAGAATGCCTGGCCGACCTGGAACGGCAAGCGAGCAGCACCGAGCGCGTGCGCAGCGCCTTGCTCGAGGCCTTGCCGGCAGGCGAGCTCTCGATGGAGGCGGTGTGCCGGGCGGCGTTGCCGGAGCGCAGACGCTATGTGGCTGGCTGCAGCAAGCCTTGCCGTTGCGCCTCGCTGTCCGCCAGCAGATCGACGAAGGCGCGGACCTTGGCGGGCCGAAAGCGGGCCGCCGGAAAGACCGTGTGGATGCCGCCGGAGGGCAGCTGCCAGTGAGGCAGCACGTGGATGAGGCGCCCGGCCGCGAGATCGCCTGCGACCGCATAGTCCGGGAGCACCGAGAGCCCCGCGCCGTAGCACACGGCTTCGCGCACGGCGAGCGTGGCATCAAGAAATATCGAGGCTTGCACGTTCACGGTCTCGCGTTCGATCTCGCGCTCGTCCTGGTTGAGCGAGAAATTCCACCTCAGGTGGTCACGCAGGGCGGTGTTGGCGACAAACGGCAAGTTCGCAATGTCTTGCGGCCGACTGAGCCGCGCCACCTGCGGCGCCATGGACGCAGATGCCACCAGCAATTGCCGGAAGGATCCGATCTTTCGCGCCTGCAGCCCAGTCTCGGCCAGCCAACCCACACGAATCGCCAGCTCGATGTTGCCGCCCATGATGTTCAGCGTCTGGTCGCTCAGGATGGCGTCGACCTTGCAGGCGGGATAGCGCTGCATGAAAGTGGCGATGACGGGTACGACGACCCCGACACCGTAGTCCAAAGGAGCAGTCAGCCGCAGCATGCCGGACGGCTCGGTCGACGACTCGCCCAATTCGTCGAAGGCATCCTCTGCCTCGCGCAGGATCAGGGCGCAGCGCAGGTAGAACGCCTGGCCGGCTTCGGTGGCCTGCACCTTGCGCGTGGTGCGAACCAGGAGCGAGGTGCGGAACTCGCGCTCCAACCGGGCAACCTGCTGGCTGACCACGGCCTTGGTGATGCCCAGGCGCTCCGCTGCCGCAGTGAACGAACCGGTCTCCACGACGGACACGAAATAGGCAAGCCGGCGCAGATTCCCAAGACCGCCCAAACCATTCTCGCCTTGACTGTATATTTTTAGCATACGTTGTGTTTATCAGGTATGTATTTAAGAGTCAATCGAGAGTGCCTACGATCCATCGCAAGCCAACCAAGAACCCCATGGACAAGACCCTGCACTACCTGTTCGACCCGCTGTGTGGCTGGTGCTATGGCGCCACGCCGGCTGTTGCCGGGTTGCTGGAGATCCCGCGCGTCAGCATCGAACTGCTGCCGACGGGCCTGTTTTCCGGCGAGGGCGCGCGGCCCATGGACGATGCGTTCGCGGCCTTCGCCTGGTCCAACGACCAGCGCATCGAACGCCTGACGGGGCAGCGCTTCACCGAGCTTTATCGTCGTCGGGTTCTCGGTGATCGCCAGCGGCTCTTCGACAGCGGCCCCGCCACGGTGGCGCTGACTGCCGTGTCGTTGACGGCGCCCGCCAGAGAGTTGGAAGCCCTCAAGGCCATCCAGCGTGCGCGCTACGTGGATGGCAGCGACGTGACGTCGTTGGTGACGCTGGCCGCTGTTCTGGAGGTGCTCGATCTCGAGGAGGCTGCCGCGAGGGTTGCGAACCCCGATGCGAATCTGCTCGACGCCACCCTTGCCCGCGTGGGCCGCGCCCAGGCGTTGATGCAGGAGTTCGGCGCTCGCGGCGTGCCGACCTTGATTGCCGAATCCGGTACGAAGCGCCGGGTGCTGGATCACGCGGCTGCCTATTCCGACCCACAGGCACTGATCGGTCAGCTGGAGGCGGTTTGAGCGGTGCCTGAGCCCATCGTCGGGCCCGCCCCGGCAACCCGCCACCCATTCAACTTGGTAAAAGGAACGACCCCATGACAACGCGAAGAGACGCCATCAAAACTGTAGCCGCCGCGGGTGTCGCGACGGCCATCTTAGGAGTGAACAACGCCATGGCTGCGACGACCCAACTGACCTGGAAACACTTCCCCGCCGGCGAGAACGGATTCTTCCGCGCCCCGGTGCTGATCTCCGGCGCGAACGAAGCCGTCCTGATCGACGGCGGCTTCACGCTTCCCGACGGCAAGGCGCTCGCCGAGGCCATCAAGGCCAGCGGCAAGAAGCTCACGACCCTCTACATCAGCCAGAGCGATCCTGACTACTACTTCAGCCTCACCCCCATCAAGGCGGCGTTTCCCGAAGCCAAGGTGATCGCTGCGTCGGCCACGATCGCGGCCATCAAGGGCAACGTGGAGAAGAAGCTGGCGACCTGGGGACCGCAGCTCAAGGAAAACGGTCCGCAGGCTCTGGCAGACATCGTGATGCCCGAAGCCTTTGACGGCCGGACGCTTGCCCTGGAAGGGCAGACTCTCGAGATCACCGATGCAGCTGGCCTGGCCAACCGCCGCTACATCTGGGCGCCTTCGCTCAAAGCCATCTTCGGCGGCGTGCTGCTGTTCTCGGGCGTTCACGTGTGGACAGCGGACACACAGGGCGCCGAAGCCCGCGCGGCTTGGGTGAAGTCGCTCGACGCCATGGCAGCCCGCAAGCCGGCTGTGGTGGTGCCGGGCCACATGGCGCCCAGTGCCGCAACCGACGCAACGGCGATCCGCTACACCCGCGACTACCTCGTGGCGTTCGAGGAAGAGCTGGCCAAGGCCGCTGACAGCACCGCCCTGATCGCGGCCATGACCAAGCGTTATCCGAATGCCGGCATGGGCGTGGCGCTGCAGATCGGTGCCAAGGTCGCCAAGGGCGAGATGAAGTGGGGTTGAGGCGATGACGACCAACATCGACATCGTCCGTGCCCACTACGCAGCGTCGGCGCGGGGAAACATCGCCGAGATGATGCTCGATGTGTCGCCGCAGGTGCGCTGGACCGAGATGGCGGGCTTTCCCTGTGCCGGCACGTGGGTCGGTCCGCAGGCGGTGGCCGACAACGTCTTTGCCGTTCTGGGCAGGGATTGGATCGACTACCGATTCGAACTGCACAACCTCATCGACGGTGGGGACCAGGTCATCGGGGTGGGGGCCTACCACGGCACGAACCGGGCCACGGGGAAGGCAATGCAGGCTCGCGTGGCCCACGTCTGGAAGTTGCAGGGCGGGCAGATCGTGGCCTTTGAGCAGTTCACGGACACGCTGCTCGTGCATCAAGCCATGAGCTGACGGTCGCACGTCAACGAACGAGATCCCGCCGCCAGCTCAATCAGTTGCCGCGAGCACCGGCCACCGATTCATCGACAACAAAGGCATCCCATGCATCTGACCACCTTTTCCGTTCGAGCCGCGCTCGCCAGCCTGATGCTTGCAGCCGCGACATTCGCTCTGCCGGCTCATGCGCAGCCCGCCTCTTCTGCATCGGCAGCTGCCGTTGAGCGCGATGGCGAAGGCCGTACGCTGCAGGATCTCTACCAGGCGGCGCTGAAGGAAGGCGGCACGTTGACCGTGTATGCCGGCGGGGACGAGGTCACGCAGGGTTTCGGCATCAAGGCAGGATTCGAGCGCCAGTTTCCCGGCATGAAGGTCGAGATCGTCGTCGATCTGAGCAAGTACCACGACGGGCGCATCGAAGAGGAACTGCTGCGCAAGGACCTGAAGGTCGACGTCGCGCATCTGCAGACGCTGCACGACTTCGACCACTGGGCCTCAGCCGGCGTTCTGCTGCCGTACAGGCCGATCGGCTGGGACCAAGTGCCCGACGGATACAAGGATCCGCAGGGCCGCTTCACGGCGCTGTTCATGCTGACTTTCGCGAACAGCTACAACAAAAACATGGTGACGGCGGAGAACGCGCCGCGCGACTACACCGACTTTCTGAAGCCCGAGTTCAAGAACCGCATCGTCATCGCGTACCCCCATGACGACGATGCGGTGCTGTACGTGTTCGACAAGATCATTCAGAAGTACGGCATCGGCTTTGTGGAGAAGCTGCAGGCCAATGGCGTGCAGTGGGTGCGCGGCACGCAGACGCCGCGCGATGCGGTCGAGGCCGGCAAATACGCGGTCGCTACCGGTACGTCAGGCAGCTTCGCGCCGGCGGAATCGGCCAACACCCGTTTCGTGCTGCCCAAGAGCGACCCGTTCCTCACCTGGGCGCAGACCGGTGCGATCTTCAAGGACGCGAAGCATCCGGCAGCCGCGCGGCTCTACATGAGCTGGCAACTGTCTTTGCCGGTGCAGTCGTCGCCACGCCAGTTCCCGCTGCGCAAGGACGTTGCGCTGCCGGCCGGCTTGAAGCCGCTGGACCAGTACAACACCAGCCCAGCGGACTTTCTCGCGTTCATGCGCGACCGGGCACGCGTCGAGCGGCTCAAGACGCTGTTCGAGCGCCTGATCGGGCCGGTACAGGGCATCTCGCCGCTGAAGGATTGACAGCGGCCGCAGCCCGCAGGTGCCGGTCGAGAACTGGTATGCCCTGGGCGGCCAGTTGCCGACGCTGAACCTGCTCACCTTCCCGCGCGCCGGCCATGCCCCGCATCACCGGCAGCCCGAGTTGGCCGCCGCGCACATCGCGGCGTTCGTCAAGAGCACCCGCAAGGCCTGAGCGCACACGCGGCCCGTCCTTTCTATGTGACGACGCGTCCGTGAACGGATGCGGGTCGCGGCGTGGATCTGCGCCGGCCCGCCAAACACAAAAGCACAGAGTCACACAAACACAATAATTGCCACATAGCATGGGTGGATCGATCCCACACCCGCCGGAGCTCCTCCCATGCACGTCATTCACACCAGCCGGCCGGCCGACCCGGCCCGCGGCACACCGTTGCCCGACACATCGTCCGCGCCGACTGCGACCGCATCGGCCCGGCGCTTCGCGTGGGGCGTGGCCCTCGCGATGACCGTCGCGCTGACCGCCTGCGGCGGCAGCAACGACAACAAGGATTGCGGCTCGGCGGGCAACACCCGCGACCTGCACTGCGCGCCCTGAGCGCCGCTGCGCAGCCTCGCCACGCCACCGAACCCCCGACGCCATGACACTCAATCGCCGTAACTTCCTCCGCACCGCCACAGGTTCCACCCTCGCGCTGGGCCTGTTCCCACCCGCCATCCAGAAGGCCCTGGCGATCCAGGCCAACAACACGACCGGCACGCTGAAGGATGTCGAGCACATCGTGCTGCTGATGCAGGAGAACCGCTCCTTCGACCACTACTTCGGCGCGCTCAACGGCGTGCGCGGCTTCGCCGACCCGTTCGCGATCCCGGTCGCCGACGCCGGCGCCATCCAGCGCCGCACGATCTGGTCCCAGCCCAATGCCGTGGCCGGTGCCGTGCCGGCCGTGGTCGCGCCCTTCCACCTGAACACCGTGCAGAACTTCGACGTGATGCGGGTGGAGGGCACGCCGCACTCGTGGGGCGACGCGCAGTACGCGTGGGACCAGGGGCGCATGAGCACCTGGACCACCTACAAGAAGAACCATGCGATGGGCTACTACACACAGGACGACTTGCCCTTCCAGTACGCACTGGCCAATGCGTTCACGCTGTGCGATGCCTACCACTGCAGCTCGCAGACCGGCACCAACACCAACCGCCTGTTCGCGTGGACCGGCACCAACGACGGCCTGGCGCTCGGCAACGGACCGGCCACGTACAACGACTACGACTGGTTCGATGCCAACCCCGGCAATGACGGTGGCTACACCTGGACGACTTATCCCGAACGTCTCGAGCGCGCCGGCATCACCTGGCAGGTCTACGAGAACATGGACGACAACTTCACCGACAACTGCCTGGCGGGGTTCCACGCCTTCCGCGACGCGTACTACCAGCGCCCCGGCTACTCGGAGGCACTGCGGCAGCGCGGGGTCGGCACGCGCGACCTGGACAAGCTGAAGGAAGACGTGCTCGCCGGTACGCTCCCGCAGGTCACCTTCATCGTGGCAACAGCCGAAGGCTCGGAACACCCCGGGCCGTCGAGCCCGGCCCAGGGCGCCGACTACACCGCCAAGGTGCTGGATGCGCTGACCGCCAACCCCGGGGTCTGGAGCAAGACCGTGCTGTTCCTCAACTTCGACGAGAACGACGGATTCTTCGACCACGTGCCGCCGCCCGCGCCGCCCTCGTTCACCAGCTGGGATGCGGATCCGGCCAAGGCGGTGCTGGCCGGCGCGAGCACGGTGGACACCGCGGCCGAGTACCACGAGCACCTGAAGGCCTACCACACGGCGGCCTACGAACCCTCGCTGCTGCACAGGCCGTACGGCCTCGGGCCGCGCGTGCCGATGTACGTGATCTCGCCGTGGAGCAAGGGCGGCTGGGTCAACTCGCAGGTGTTCGACCACACGTCGCCGCTGCAATTCATCGAGCAGCGCTTCGGCGTGAAGGAGCCCAACATCTCGCCATGGCGCCGCGCGGTGTGCGGCGACATGACCTCGGCCTTCAACTTCGCCGACCCGAACAACGCCGAGTTCTTCAAGAACCTGCCCGCAACCACCACGCTGGCGGACCGAGCCCGCGCCCTGCCCAAGCGGACCGTGCCCGCGTTGCCCAGCCAGGCCGCGATGCCTGTGCAGGCCAAGGGCACGCGCCCGTCGCGCGCGCTGCCGTACGAACTGCATGTCAGTGCGGTCTGCGCCCCGGCTTCGCAGCAGATCACGCTGATCTTCTCCAATACGGGCCGTGCAGCTGCGGTCTTCCATGTCTACGACCGCCTGCACCTGGACGCCGTCCCTCGCCGCTACACCGTCGAGGCCGGCAAGCAGTTGCGGGGCAGTTGGGCGCTGGCGGCGGACCAGGGCGTCTACGACCTCTGGGTGCTCGGGCCCGCCGGCCTGCACCGCCATTTCACCGGCAACGCCAGCACGCTCGCCCCCGCGGGCCAGCCGAACCCGGAGATCCAGGTCTGCTACGACGTCGCCAACAGCGACCTGGTGCTGAAGCTGCACAACACCGGCGCGGCAAGCTGCACTTTCAGCGTGCGGGCCAATGCGTATTTCGACGCCACCCTGCAGTCGGTGACGGTGGCCCCGGGCGGCGAACAGTCGCTGGCGTGGGCGCTCAAGGAAAGCGGCAACTGGTACGACTTCAGCGTCGGCGTGCCGACACTGCCGGGCTACAGCCGCCGCTTCGCCGGGCGCCTGGAAACCGGCGCGCACCTGGTCAGCGATCCGGCGATGTTCGGCCCCGCCGTCGGCGACCAGCCGGCCATCACCCGCTGAACGCCGCAAGCCGCCCCGCGGGCGGCTTGCGGCATCATCGCGGCATGCTTCAGCAAGATCGTCATCAGCGCATCCAGGCCCTGCTTGCAGGCGACGGGCTGGCCACCACGGAGCGCATCGCCAATGAACTGGGCGTGTCGCGCGAGACGGTGCGGCGCGACGTGCTGGCGCTGGAGGCGGCCGGACAGCTGCGCCGCGTGTTCGGTGGCGTCATGGCCTGCGAGACCGCGGCCGAGCCGCCGCTCGCGCAGCGCACCAGGACCAACGCGCTGGACAAGCGCGCGATCGTGCGAGCTGCAGCACGCCTGCCGCAGCCGGGCCAGTCGTTGTTCATCGATGCCGGCAGTACCGTGTCGATGCTGGCGCAGGAGCTGGCCTCGCTGCGCGACTTCACGGTGATCACCAACTCGTTCGACGTGGCGCTGAAGCTGGCCGGCCCGACGCTGGACGGCGGCTCACCCCGGCACCAGGTGCATGTGCTTGGCGGACGACCCCGGCCGGAGCTTGCCGCGAACTACGGCGACGCCACCGTGGCCGAGGTGATGCGCTGGCGGGTGGACTGGGCCCTGCTCTCGCCCGTCGGCGTGGAGGCCCACATGGGCGCCAGCAGCTTCGATCCGTCCGAGGCGGAGCTGGCGCGCGCGATGGTACGGCAGGCCCGCCGCACCGTGCTGCTGGCCGACCACAGCAAGATCGGTGTGTGTGCCCGGGTCGCGTTCTGCGGCATCGAGCAGGTTCATCAACTGATCACCAACAAGAAGGCCAGGGATTCGGCCGCGCTCGACGCGCTCGCGAACGCAGGCTGCGCGCTGACCCTGGTCTGACCGACTCGCCGAGCGGCGCGAATCAGATCGAGAAGCCCAGCAGCATCGCGACACCGGCTTCCTTGTTCGGACGCACGAAGCTGTCGCGCGTCAGGCGGCTCATCTTGATCGTCAGCGCGTCGGTCAGGAACCACTTGGTGTAGAGCGCGTTGATCTCGCCGCTGGTGTAGAGCTGCGACAGGCTGCGGTCGACCGATGCGAGCAAGGCCGTGTCGCCCTTGCGCAGCATCACCGCATAGGGCTCGACCGACAGCGCCAGGTTGCTCACCTGGAAGGTGTCGAGCGCCTTGTCGTTGGAGGCCAGGCCGAGCAGCAGCGAATCGTCCTGCGGGAAGGCGCGCACGCGGCCTTCTTTCAGCGCCTTGTAGGCCTCGCCGTTGCTCGCGAAGGTCTGCAGCTGTGCATGCAACTCGCCGTTGGCGAGTTGGTTGAAGAGCTTCTCGGAGGTCGTGCCCTTGCTGAGTGCCACCGCGAGGCCGTTCAGGTCTTTGACCGACTCGACCTGCACGTTCTTCGGCGTGAGCAGGCGCATCGCGGCCACGAAGAAGGTGTAGCTGAAGTCGACCTGCGCCTGGCGCGCGCGGGTGTTGGTGGTGGAGCCGCACTCCAGGTCGATCTCGCCGCTCAGCAGCTTCGGGATCCGCTCCGGCCCGCTGACGACCTTGTACTGAACCTTCAGGTCGGGCAGCTTCAGTTCGCGCTTGATGCCTTCGACGGCGTTCAGGCACAGGTCGACCGAATAGCCAACCGGCTGCTTCTGTTCATTGAGGAACGAGAACGGCCGCGCGGCTTCGCGCACGCCGAGCACGATGACCTTGGTCTCGCGGATGCGGGCCATCGTGTCGGTGGGCGCCTGGGCCAGTGCCGCGCTGCTTGCGCCGGCAAGCAGCAGCAGAGCCGGCATGTGACGCACGACGTGGCGCATCACGCCGTGAAAAGGGGAGAACATCTTGGAAGCTCCGACCAAAAGGGCGGAATTATAGGGTTTACCCTATTCGCATATCCGTGATGAAGGTCGCACTGGATCGATCCCTCTACCCCCTTGTTTCGGGGGATTTTTCTCGAAGTCATGCACCGACCGAAGCTGCGTCGCACCGTTGGCATCGCGCTCGACGATCCAGATCTGGTCGCGGCGCAGCAGCTTCGTGTCCATCAGGTGCGTGTCGTGCGTCGTGAAGATCAGCTGAGAGGCATCCTCGTTGGCCAAGTGCTTGTCGATCAGCGCCGCGACGATCTTCGGATGCAGGCTCCTGCCGAGTTCGTCGACAACGACCACCGAGCGTCCGTTGCAACCCTTGAGTGTCCAGGGGACGAAAAATCCGATCAGATTCTTCGTTCCCCCCGATTGATCGTCGAAGGAAAGCTCAGCCTCGCCAAGCGCCGTGCGATGGGTCAAGGTCGTCTTCACCTGAGCCGAGGAAGATTCCGCCTTGAACGCGGACACCGGAACATCCAGGTCCCGCAGAAATGCGGCGATACCTTCCGCAAGGCTGGGGATACCGTTCGCGGCCAATGACTGAGCTGAAGCGACATACCTCTGCATGCCGCTCATCATCACTTCGACACCCTGGCTCAGCCAAGTAAATGGACGCCGCAATTGCTTCAACGCCGCGTTGCTGTTTGCGACGGCCTGCGAGATGAACAGTAAGTTCGTTGGCGTCAGTTTCCGCCAAGCCTGATGCAGGGCCTCGCCGCCTTCGAGTTCCGGGCCGAAGGTGTAGCCCTCGGTTTCGTCGGCGCAGCGCCGCTCGTACAACAGGGTCTCGTTCCCTTGCGGGAAAAACACCAGCCGCTCGTGCACGATCCTCGAACGCGTCGCTGCCAGCTCGAATTGGTATCGCAGCCCCTCCTGAATGAAATGGACCTCGAATGAACTCGGGGTCTGTGCCAGCGCGGGATCGAGCGCGAATGGCATCACCGGCAGCACGGTGGCTTGCGCATTCGGCGACAAGCGCGCCATCAATCCAACGGTCGACAGCGCCAGCAGCAGATTGCTCTTCCCCGCCGCATTCGGCCCATACACCGCGCACGCCTTCAGCAGGTCTGGAAACTTCTCGCCACTGAGCAGCGCCTTGAAGGTGTTCCTGCCCTTGCGCAGCCGTGGCGAGGCCACCATCGACAGCGTCTGCCGCTCCCGGAACGACCGGAAATTGGCCACGGAAAATTCAATGAGCATGGTGGAGGTGGCGGGTCTTGGCCGCACAAGTGTCGCTTGGGGCGAGGTCATGCCCGCACTCGACGGCGCCACGGGTGTATCGCCGACAATGCGGCCTGCTCGCCTCCCTCTGCCCGCCCCTCCGATGTCCACCGAAGATTTCCGCGTCCTGGCCGTGATCCCGCCGATGACGCAGCTCAACACGCCGTACCCGTCGACGGCGTACCTCACGGGCTTCCTGCGCTCGCGTGGCATCCCCGCCGTGCAAGAGGACCTGGCGCTCGCGCTGGTGCTCGATCTGTTGTCATCGCAAGGCCTCGACCAGATCCGAGAGCGCGCCGAGGCGATCGCCACCCCAGCCCGCAGCGAGCCAGTGACCCACTTCCTCGCAGCGTTCGACCGCTACCGCGCGACCATCGGCCCCACCATCCGCTTCCTGCAGGGGCGCGACGCCACGCTGGCGCACCGCATCGTCGGCCGCGACTGGCTGCCCGAGGGCGCGCGCTTCCGCTCGCTCGACGTCTACGTCGACGACGAGGGCGGCGACCCGCTCGCCTGGGCTTTCGGCGCGCTCGGCCTGCAGGACCGCGCCCGCCACCTCGCGACGCTCTACCTCAACGACCTGGCCGACGTGCTGCGCGATGCCATCGACGGCCGCTTCGAGTTCGTGCGCTACGCCGAGCAGCTGGCCGCGAGCCAGCCCGATTTCGATCCGCTCGCGGCCGCGCTGTCGGCCACGCCCAACCTGGTCGACGAGCGCCTGGCCGCGCTCGCGCTGGCCGCGATCGAGCGCCACCGCCCCCAGCTGCTGCTGCTGTCGGTGCCCTTCCCCGGCTCGATGTATGCGGCACTGCGCATCGCGCAGGCGGTGAAGGCGCAGCACCCGCAGATCACCATCGCGCTCGGCGGCGGCTTCGTCAACACCGAGCTGCGCGAGCTGTCGGAGCCGCGGGTGTTCGACTTCGTCGACGTGGTGACGCTGGACGCCGGCGAACGCCCGCTGCTGGCGCTGATCGATCACCTGCAAGGCAAACGCTCGCAGCAGCGGCTGGTGCGCAGCTTCGTGCGCGACGCCGAATCGGGTGCGGTCCGCTACATGAACAGCTTCGCCGAGCCCGACGTGCCGTTCGACCAGACCGGCACGCCGACCTGGGATGGCCTGCCGCTGGACCGCTACCTGTCGCTGCTCGACATGCTGAACCCGATGAACCGGCTGTGGAGCGACGGCCGCTGGAACAAGCTGACGGTGGCGCACGGCTGCTACTGGAAGAAGTGCAGCTTCTGCGACGTGAGCCTCGATTACATTGCGCGCTTCGAGCAGGCTTCGTCGGCGACGCTGGTCGACCGCATCGAGGCCATCGTGCAGGAGACCGGGCAGACCGGCTTCCACTTCGTCGACGAAGCGGCGCCGCCGAAGGCGTTGCGCGCGCTGGCCGCCGAGCTGCAGCGCCGCAAGGTCGAGATCTCGTGGTGGGGCAACGTGCGCTTCGAGAAGACCTTCGACCGCGAGCTGTGCCAGGAGCTGGCTGCGAGCGGCTGCATCGCGATCTCGGGCGGGCTCGAGGTGGCCTCCGACCGGCTGCTGAAGCTGATGAAGAAAGGCGTGTCGGTCGAGCAGGTCGCGCGCGTGACGCAGGCCTTCTCCGAAGCCGGCATCCTGGTGCACGCCTACCTGATGTACGGCTTCCCGACGCAGAACGAGCAGGACACGGTGGACGCGCTGGAATACGTGCGCCAGCTGTTCGAGGAAGGCTGCATCAGCAGCGGCTTCTTCCACCGCTTCGCCTGCACCGTGCATTCGCCGGTGGGCAAGCAGCCCGAGGACTACGGCATCACGCTGCTGCCGCTGCCGGCGGGCCGCTTCGCGAAGAACGACGTCGGCTTCGTCGACCCCACCGGCGCCGACCACGATGCGATGGGCCGCGCGCTGAAGAAGGCCATCTACAACTACATGCACGGCATCGGGCTGGACGCCGACGTGCGCAGCTGGTTCGACATCCGCATGCCGAAGCCGACGGTGGCGCGGCACCGCATCGCGAAGGCACTGCAGCAGGTGGCTTGAGGGCGCCCGAGGCCGACCACCCCTCGCCATCGGAACTCAAGGACGCGGAGCGATGAGAGCCTCGACCGCCTTCGGCACGTGTTCGTCGATGAGTTCCTTCAGCGCATCGATCTTGCCCTTGGGCGTGAGGGCATCCCAGGCATCCGGAGATTGCGCGACACCGACCGACGCAGACGAGTAGTTCGCCTTGATGCGGGACTCGCTCACCACCTCCAGCGATGCGAGGTCGATCAACGAGAGCTTCGCGAAGACGTACGGCGCAAAGAACCCGCGGCCGGTTTCGCCGGTGGTGGGCCTGATCATGCCGACGGCACGGTCGATGTAGAAACCCAGGCCCTGCAGGTAGCCGCTGCCCAGGCTGTTGTTCTCGCCCGCCTGCAGCCGCGCGGTCGACTGTTGCTTGGTGATCAGCACCAGGTGCGTGGCGCCATCCTTGCGCATCGCCGCCACGACAGCCGGCGAGAACTTCAGCCGCCCCCCGTCGAAGAACCGATCCTGCTGCTCGAACATCGCCGGCGACGAGAGGTCGTACAGCGTCACGCGTGCGCCGGCGTCGAGGCGCTTCAGCGCCACTTCGGCCTGCGTCATGGCTTCGGCATCGAACACGCCGCCGCCCACCGGCAGGCTCTGCGTGCGATTGCGCTCGATCGTCGTGCCGGTGCTCGCCTCGTGCGTCACCACCGAGAGCTTGTCGCCGATCAGCGAGACCACCGCGTAGCCGGCACGAGGCACCTCGGCGGCCCACGCGCCGGCGCCTGTTGCCAGGAGCAGCGCACCGAACCATCCACGAAACACCGATCCACTCATCTTCGTTGCCATCAATGCGCTCCCGTTGCCGACGCGGGTCGGTGACCCGCAAGAAGGCGCGGATGGTAGAGGCTTGCCGGCCGGCGTCAACACCCCCTTGTGCGTCCTTGACAGGCGGCTAGACTGGCGGCTGCCCGAGGAGCCGAGCGAGCTCCCGGGAGCGACACAACCCGGAGGAGTTTCCCTTGAACCTGATCGATCCTGCGCGCCGCGCCCTGCGGCATGCGCTGCTGGCCTGTGCCCTCGTCGCGGCCGCCGGCTGCACCACCATCAGCACCGCGCCCGACCCGCTGAAGACGCCGCCAAAGGCGAACGAAAGCGTGGCCGTGGTCAGCATCACCGGCAACACCGCCCAGGTCACCGCGATGGACGTCGTCTCGGTGACGCGGCTCAATGCCGATGGCAGTTCCGGCAACAGCATCTTCAACCTGACCCAGGTCGCGCCCGGCCTCGCACGCGACACCTCGCTGTTCGTCGGCGTGCTCCCGGCTGGCGCGTACGAGTTCTCGGGGCTGTCGAACAGCGCGACGAATCAATACCTGCGCATGACGCCGACGATGCGCCAGCGCATCGGCCACTTCACCATCGTTCCCGGCACGCCGACCGACCTCGGCCGGCTGATCATGACGCCGGTGAACACGAACGTCGTCGTCGGGCGCAGCGCGACCATCACGTCGAACCTGCCGATGATGCAGCGCTTCGCCCCCGAGCAGGCGCAGCGCTTCGCCGGCACCACGCCCGGCGGCTGGGACGGCATGCGCACGTCGAACGACCGGGTCGAGGAGTACGCGCGGCTGCGGCCGGTCGGCGCCGACAACATGGTCGAGCTGTCCGATGGCCGGGTCGTCGCCGCCTCGCGCCTGGGCAGCCTGCTGATCCGCTCGACCGAGGGCTACTGGCGCGTGCTGCCGAGCACCGGGCTGGAGTCGCTGCTGCACGTGACCCCGGTCGACCGCCCCGATGCCAGCCTGATCGCGGCCGGCGAGTTCAGCACGCTCCTGCGCCTGCCGCCGGGCGGCGACCGGCTGGTGCCGATCGACACCGGCGACCTGCCGCCCGGCAACCTGCTGTTCGTCGACGGCAACGACCGCACCGGCTGGTACATCGCCGAACAGAGCGGCACCGAGGTAACGCTCTTCAAGTCGCCTCGCCTGGCCGCCGGCACCTGGACGCCGGTGCGCAAGGAAAGCGTCGCGCGCAGCTACTGGAGCGGGCAGAACTCGTTGTGGATCTGGCGCACGCCGCAAGGCCTGGCCTACGCGCTGAGCACCGGGCAGATCCACTCGCTCGACTATGCGAGCGGCGGCTGGCGCAGCCAGGCCGCACCGAACGGCAGCCGCATCGTGATGATCGAGGTCAACCCGACCGGCTCGCTGAGCCTGCTGACCTCGCCGGGCGGCGGCTTCGCCGGCGTGTTCGCGTCGCTCTACCTGTCGAAGGACCAGGGCGCGACCTGGAAGGAGATCAAGTCCGACTTCAACGTGAAGGTCGCACCGCCCTACGAGACCCTCGGCGGTGCGCTGCTGAACCCGGGCGGCGTCTTCAGCGACCGCGAGCTCCACGCGAGCGACGACGGCGGCAAGACCTGGAAGAAGCGCAGTCCGTTCGCGCTGGAGAGCCGCCTGGTGCTGCTGCCCTCGGGCAAGGCCTTTGCGGTCGACCGCGGCCTGCACGGGCTGTTCTCGGTCCAGTCGTCGGCCGACGAAGGCGCGACCTGGAAGACGGAGTACAGCAACTTCGACGCCAAGGCCTTCGAGGCGGCGCAGAAGAAGTAGGCGGCATCGCAACGGCTCCTCAACACCTGCTTACTCGCTCGTTGCCGGAGACCGCGCTCGCACCCGTCGATCAGAGGCACAATCCGATCGACTGGTACTTAATTGGTTATGTTCGTGCCAGGGCTGTAAAAGCGCGGATCCCTCCGGGGTCCCGACTACAACTTCAGGGCGAACTCCGATGGTCCATCCCACTTCAAAGCCGGGCGTCACCGCACGCCGCACCCTTGCCGCGTTGACGCTGGCCGTGGCCGCCGTGGCGGTTCACGCGGCCTACCCCGCATGGAAGGCCGACACCTTCTACCCGGCGGGCACGATCGTGTCGTACGCCGGGCACGACTACAAGGCCTGGGTCGCGCAGACCGACTACACCGGCACCGGCTGGAACCCGACGACGGCGAGCCTGTGGCAGGACCTCGGGCCGAGTGGCGGCACGCCGCCGGCACCCGCACCGGCACCGGTTCCCGCACCATCACCTGCGCCGGCCCCCGTGCCCGCACCGGCACCCGCTCCTGCGCCTACGCCAGCCCCGGCTCCCGCGCCAGCACCTTCGCCCGCACCGGCCCCTGCGCCCGCCCCCGCACCCGCCCCGGTCGGCGCGCCCGCCAAGCCCACGCTGCAGATCCAGAACTACGACCACGCCGGCAACTTCCCGATCGTCTGGAACAAGTGGTGGGGCATCAGCGGCACCACCTGGGAGCTGTATGAAGACGGCGTCAAGGTGCAGTCCGGCACGCTGGCCGATGTCGGCAATGCAGCGCAGACGGCAACCATCCAGATCACCGGCAAGAAGCTCGGCCTCTACACCTACCAGCTGAAGCTGATCAACGCCGCCGGCGCCACGCTGAGCGATGCGGCCAGCACCACCGTCGGCAATGCCTCGCTGATCGGCATCAAGCAGTGGGACATCGGCGGCCAGTCGCTGCAGAGCACGCTCGCGGCCGGCTCGGTCACGCTCGACCTCAGCGTCGCCGGCGTCACCTACCCGACCTTCACCGTCGCCTCCAACAACCCGAAGGTCGCGACCGTGTCGGTCAGCGGCAGCAAGCTCACCGTCACCGCGCTGAGCGCCGGCCGTGCCGGCATCCGCGTGCTCGACAACAACGGCAACGGCCGCTGGGTCGGCGTGCGGGTGAAGAAGCCCGACGGCAGCCTGCCCGGCCTGCCGGCGCACGTGTCGATCGGCTCGGTGTCGGACGACGGCGCCAGCGCCCTCGCCAACTGGCAGAACTTCGGCAGCGGCGACCTCAACACCCGCGCCGACCTGCGCTACATCTACCTGAACGGCGGCGCCTCGGTGCCCGGCAACACCAGCTGGTGCACCTGGACCACGGTGCCGTGCTTCCGCGCCACCAACTTCATCCGCGAGTCGAAGAAGCTCGGCATGGTGCCGGTCTTCGTGTTCTACAACATCGCCGATGGCGGCGAGAGCTACCCGACCGACCTCGCCCACATCCAGGACGCGACCTACATGGGCGCGTACTTCAAGGATTGGGTCAAGACCATCGACATCGCGAACACCGAGGCCGGCGACGACCCGGTGGGCTACGTGATCGAGCCGGATTTCATCGGCTACATGATGCAGAACTCCGGGCTGCAGCCGTCGCAGATCACCGCGCGCGTCGACCAGGCCTATGCCGCCGGCGTGCTGACGGCGAGCGACCCGCAGTTCCCGAACACGCTCGAGGGTCTCGTCAAGGCGGTCAACTACATCGTGCAGAAGCGCAGCCGCAATGCGTGGTACGGCTGGCAGATCAACATCTGGAGCGATGCGCAGAGCGGTGCCTCGACCAACGGCCTGATGCACATCACCGACACCGCCGAGAAGGGTTGGAGCGCCGGCCGGCCGTTCATCGCCGCCAGCGCGCAGCGCGTCGCGAACTACTACAACGCGGCCGGCATCACCAGCTACGGCGCGAGCTTCATCTCGTTCGACAAGTACGGCTACGACGGTGGCGCGGCCGGCAACGCGAAGTGGCAGTTCAACGCCGACCACTGGAACAACTACCTGTACTACGTGCAGACGCTGAACGCCGCGCTGAAGAAGCCGGTGGTGCTGTGGCAGTTGCCGGCCGGCCATGTGAACGGCTCGGTCGGTGCCAACCCTGCCACCGGTGCACCGTTCGCGACGCTGAACAACACCACCAGCCGGCACTACGAGGACACCGCGCCGACGTATTTCTTCGGCGACACCTTCACCGCGACGCCGAGCATCTTTGCCGCGAGCTACTACAAGACCAACGCGGCCGGCGACCCGAAGGTCACGTCCAACGGTGCGCAGATCACCTGGGGCAGCCACCTGCAGGAGGCGAAGAACGCCGGCGTGGTGTCGCTGATGTTCGGTGCCGGCGTCGGTGACTCCACCGACAACATCGGCCTCGGCAACCTGCCGTTGACCGATGACCGCTGGTGGCTCGTCAAGGCGAACCGCTACCTGCAGGGCGCGGTCGTGCCGCTGCCCTGATCACCAGCAGTGCCAGCAACAGCGCCGCGGCCGTCAGCGCGAACCCGGCGCTGAGCCAGGGCACGGCGCCGGCCTCGTCGCCCTCGACGATGAACGACGCCATCAGCGGCCCGAAGGCGCTGCCCAGCAGCTGGGCGGCCGGCACCAGCCCGGCCAGCCGGCCGCTGGTGTCGGCCCCGAAGGCCAGGCCGATGTGGAACGGCAGCATGAACATCCACACGAAGCCGAACACCGCGCAGCCGATCGCGAAATCGACCGTGCGCCCTGGCGGCAGCGCGTGCAGCGTGACCATCACCGCGACCAGCAGCGCCGAACAGGCGACCAGCGTCGGCCGCACCGGCAGCCACCCGACCGCGAACGCGGCGATGCTGCCGCCGATGACCTGCATCACCAGCACGCCGGCGATCAGCGTCTGCGCGGCGCGCGCGTCGAAACCCGCCGCCTTGCCCAGCGGTTCGAGGTAGGCCCAGAACGCACCGAGCGTGGCCAGCTGCAGGAAGGCCACCGCCAGCGGCAGCAGCGTCGGCACCGACCAGCGGAAGCCCGACACCGCCGGCAGCGCCAAGGGCGCGAGCCGCGCCGGCTGCCGGAAGGCCAGCACGCACGGCAGCAGCGTCAGCACCGCGAGGGCCGCGAAACCGCCCTGCCACCCCGCACGCGGAATCACCGCATGGGCCAGCAGCGCGCCGAGTGCCGCCTGCGCGATCGTCTGCACGACGAAGAAGATGCCGCCGAGCCGCGCCGGGTTGGCGTGGCGCACGATGACGCCGGTCGTGCCCCAGACCAGCACGCCCTCGGCCAAGCCGGCGGCGGCGCGCACCGCCGTCATCGCGGCGTCGCCCGAGGCCCGCATCGTCAGCAGGTCGAGGCACGCGGCCAGCAGCGCGGCGACCAGCGTGATGCGCCGCAACTGCGCGCCCGGCAGCAGCGCATCGCCGAGCGCGACGCCGAGGCCCAGCATGATGATCTCGGCCATCGCGACGATGCCGACGCCCTCCAGGCTCACCTGTTTCGCGTCGACCAGCTCGCCCAGCAGGATCGGCTGCACGCCGATCATCAGCACGGCGATGGTGCCGACGGCCAGCGCCGCGGCAACCTGGCGGGTGGGCATCGGCGGGGCGTCGTTCGCGGGCATGCGGGGCTCTCCTCGTGTGGTTGCGCGGCCTCTGGCCGGTCAGTATCCCTTGCTCTCTTCGGGCAGCAGGCCTTGCGCGAAGCGGGCTTCGGCCCGCGATGCATCCTTGCGCATGCGGCCGTTGGCGATCCACCGCACCCACCACGGCAACGCATGCACGCGGCCGCCGGCGGCCACCGCGAGCACATGCGCCTTGGCGCATTTCTCGAACAGCTCGGCGTTCAGCGCGAGGCGCGTCGCGGTCGTGCCCAGGCACAGCGGCCGGCCTTGCAGCAGCAGCACGTTGCCACGCCGTTGCAGTGAGCGTGCGAGGGTGTCCAGCGACGCGGCTGGGGCCATCGGGCCGAGGTGGCGGGCCTGTTCGTCGAACAGCTGCGGCATCGTGCCGCCAAAGTCGGCGAGCGCAACGCCGAACGACCCGCCACCCCATCCGATGGCCCCCACGTCAGGGCGTGCGCGGTAAACCGCGGCATGGGCGCCCTCTTCCCCTCCTTCGTTGTCTTGATGCTGCAGCGGCAGCCGCCGGGGTGCCGCGTCACGCACGGTGCCGAACCACATCGCCGCCGTGGCCGGCACGCGCAGCGACAGGCTCGCGCCCTCGCCGCCCAGCAGGTGCTTCAACTGCAGGCGTTCGCGCAATGGCAGCCATTGCGTGCGCAGGATCTCGTCGGTGGTCATGGCGTCCACGTCACACGAGTTTGAACACGTCTTCGAAGCGGTTCAGCGCATCGTCGATCACCTCGTCGGTGTCGGCCAGGCTGGTGTAGAGGCGGCTGCCGGCCAGCGTGATCAGCCCGTGCGCGGTGTAGGCCGCGCCCATCTCTTCCATCATGTGCTTGCGGGCCTTGGCCTCGTCCTTCGCGCGGTACAGCTTGTAGAGGCTGCTGGTGTCCATCAGCAGCACGCCCGAGGTCTGCAGGTGCACGATCGAGCCCATGTTGTAGACCACGTAGGGCAGGCCGCGCGCGGCAATCAGCGTCTCCAGCCCGCTGCGCAGCCGGTCGCCGGCGCGGCCCGCGACACCGGCCGCGTCGACCCGCTCGGCCTCCTGCAATGCATGGAATCCGGCGACGCACGACAGCGGGTTCGCCGACAGCGTGCCGCCGACGAAGGCGCGCCGCGCCGTCGTGCCGATGCCGCCGACCAGCAGCATCATCACGTCGCGGCGGCCGCCGATCGCGCCGGCCATCGGGTAGCCGCCGGCCAGGCACTTGCCGAGCACCGTGAGGTCGGGCTTCACGCCGAAGTAGCCCTGCGCGCCGCCCATGCCAATGCGGAACCCGGTGACCACCTCGTCGAAGACCATCAGCGCACCGAACTCGTCGCACAGCGCACGCACCTGGCGGTTGTAGTCGGGGTGCACCGGGCGGGTGCCGCTCTCGGGGCCGAGCGGCTCCAGCAGCACGGCCGCAGTGCCGCCGCGCAGCCGGTTGATCTGCAGCTTGCGCCGCAGCGCGTCGAGGTCGTTCGGGTGGCACTCCTGCGTGTGGGCCGTCGCGCCGCGCGGGATGCCGATGGCTTCCATGCGGCCGGTGCCGGGCAGCCGCATGCCGTAGACGAGCTGGTCGCTCCAGCCGTGGTACGCGCCACCGATCTTGATGACCCACTTGCGCCGCGTGTACGCACGCGCGAGGCGCACCGCGCCCATCACCGCCTCGGTGCCGGAGCCGAGCAGCCGCAGCATCTCGACACCCGGCATCGCGCGGCACACCAGCTCGGCGAGCTTCACCTCGTACTCGTGCAGCAGCCCGGTGACCGGCCCGCACTCGTCGAGCACGCGGTTGACGGCCGCGCGCACCACCGGGTGGTTGGAGCCGAGCAGCGTCGGGCCGCCGGCCTGCAGGAAATCGATGTAGCGGTTGCCGTCGACATCGGTCAGGTGCGCGCCGTGGGCCTGCGCCGCCGCGATCGGGAACGGATGGTTGAACGCCAGGTTGTGCTGCACGCCGCCGGGGATCACCGCCTGCGCCTGCTCGGCCAGGCGGCGCGAGCCGGCGCAGCGCTCGTCGAAGTGGCGCAGCACGCCGGCCATCGCGTCGCGGCGGATCGGGCGCATCGGCTGCTTGACGAGCTCGTCGAAGCGGCGGTAGAGCGAATCGACATCGGGCCAGGCAGAGATGGCGCTGGTGGCGGTTGTCGGGGGTGCCGCAGCGGCGGAGTGGATCGGTGCGAGATTGCTCATGGTGCAGGTCTGTTCTTGGTCGCGAGGTGGATGGCATCGGCCAGCTCGGCATCGAGCCACGCGAAGACATCGCGCTGGGCCGGATCGGCGGTTGCGTCGACCTCGGCGCGCGCCGCGATGCGCTGCCGCAGGTGCATGCAGGCCAGCGTCTCCAGGTCTTCGACGGCCTGCACAGCCGCCTCCGGGCTGGGGCCGCAGCACAGCACGCCGTGGTTCAGCATCAGCCAGGCGTGGGTGTCGGGGCGCAGGCTGCGCGCCAGCCGGGCCACGAGCCACGAGGTGCCCGAAGGCGCGTAGCCGACGACCGGCACGCTGCGCCCGAGCGATTGCCGCCACGGCCCGTCGGGCACATCGAGCGCTTGCCCGAGCAGCGCGCAGGCGCTGGCGATCGGCTGGTGGGTGTGGATGCTGCACTGCACGTCGGGCCGCGCCTGCAGCACGCGCGCATGCAGGCCGGTCTCGACCGACGGCGGCTTCGTGCCTTCGAGCGGCGCGAGGTCGGCCAGGTGCAGCACGCACACGTCGGCGGCCGTCATCGTCAGGTAGTCGGTGGCCGACGGCGTCACCGCGATGCGCTCGGCATCGATGCGCAGCGCGATGTTGCCGCCGGTGCCGGCCAGGTAGCCGCGCAGCGACAGCTCGACGCACAGGTCGACGACGGTCTGGCGAACGAGCGCGGTGCCGTTCATGCCGCGGCCCCTTGCGGCGCGTTCAGCCGGTGATACAGCGGCGCGAGGCGCTTGTGCACCTCCTTGAAGGTCTCGAACTTGTCGCCGTACAGGCGGCGCAGCGCGCTGGCCGGCTCGTAGGTGCGGCGCGTGCGGCGCAGTGCGGCCAGGTCGGCGAACTGCAGCGCGCCGATGCCGACCCACGCGATGCTGGCGGCGCCGATCGCATTGGCCTGGATCGCGCTCTCGAGCTGGCGGATCGGCTGGCCGGTGACGTCGGCCATGATCTGGCACCACACGTCCGACTGCGCGCCGCCGCCGACCGCGGTGACCGTGCCCACGTCCCGGCCCAGCAGCCGCGCGAACGGCTCCAGCATCCAGCGCGTGTTCAGCGCCACGCCTTCCAGGAAGGCCCGGAAGATGTCCTCGCGCGAATGCTCCAGCGACAGGTTCAGCAGCCCGGCGCGCAGCCGCGGGTCGTCGACCGGCGTGCGCTCGCCGTGCAGCCACGGCGTGTAGATCAGCCCACGCGCGCCCGGCGGCACGCGCGCGGCGATGCGGTTCAGCAGCTCGTAGACGGCGGGCTGTTCCTCGTCGCCGGCGAGTTCGTCCGGGTGGTACAGGATGCGGTCGCGCAGGAAGGACAGGTTCGCGCCCGCGGTCGACTGCAGCGCCATCGCGAGGTAGCGCCCGTCGACCGCGCACGGCACCGCGGCGATCTTGTGGCGCACGTCGGTCTTCATCGCCGGCACGTGCGCGCCCAGCCATGACGAGGTGCCGAGGTAGAGGTGCGTCTGGTAGTCGGCGACTGCCGCACCGACCGCGACGGCCGAGGTGTCGATCGCGCCGCCGACGACGACCGTCTTCGGGTCGAGCCCGAGCGTCAGCGCGACGCCCGGCAGCAGCGGGCCCAGCACCTCGGTCGAGCGCACGATCTCGGRCAGCTTGTCGGCGTCGACGCCGAGCAGGCGCAGCAGGCCGGCGTCGTAGCGCACGTGGTGCGAGTCGCGGTTGTCGGTGACCCAGCTGGTGAGCGCCGAATCCTGCGTCGCGCAGAAGCGGCCGGTCAGGCGCAGGTTCAGGTAGTCGGGCACGTTGAGGAACTTGTGCGTGCGGGCGCAGCGCTCGGGTTCGTGGTCGTGCAGCCACGCGATGTGGCCGGCCGAATCGCGGCCCGACAGCGATGGCGCGCCGCCGCTCAGCCGCAGCCAGCGCCACAGCTTCAGCGGCCCGTAGCCTTCGATGTTGAGGCCGCGGCCGCGGGCGCGGCGGGCGATGGCATCGGCACCGCGTGCATCGAGCCAGGTCATTGCACGGCCGATCGGCTGGCCGGCGCTGTCGACGCACACCGTGCCCTCGGTCTGCGCCGAGCAGCACACCGCGACCACGCGACGGCGCAGGCGCTCATCGGCCAGCAGCTCGCCGGCCGCAGCGATGAACGCGGCCCACCAGTCGTTCGGATCCTGCTCGGCCGCGGCGCCCTGCACGTGCAAGGGCACCGCGCGGAAGGCCCAGGCCTGCACCGTGCCGTCGATCGCCACCAGCGCGCATTTGCAGCCGGAGGTGCCGAGGTCGACCGCGAGCACCAGCCGTTCGTCAATCGCCATCTCTAGAACTTGCGGGACACGGTGACGAAGAACTTGTTGCCGTCGGTCGCTTTCAGCTCGTCGCCGTCTTGCGCGAGGTACAGCTCGCGCACGCGGGTGTGCGTGGTGACCCAGTCGGCGCTCCATTCGAAGCCCCAGCGCTTGTGCGTGATGCCGATGCGGTAGTCGGAGAAGTTCGCTTCCTTGAAGTTCTCGATCTTCTGGTAGCCGGCGTGCAGGTTCAGCGTGGTGACCGGGTCGAGGTGGTGCTTGTAGTCGAGGTCGTAGAGCCAGCTGCCGCGCGAGTTGTTGTCGCCGCGGGCGTAGCACTCGAGGCCGGCGGTCGGGTCGGGCATCAGCGCGAGCATGGTGCCGCACACGCCACCCGTGTCGGCGCCGCGGTAGGTCTTCGAGATCACGTTCAGCGCGCGGCCTTCGATCGCGCCCCAGCCGACTTCGAGCACCGCGAACTGCGAGTTGTAGTTGGTGCTGCGGACATCCGTCGGCACGAAGTTCTCGAAGTCGAAGCCGTGCGGCGCATCGAACTTGGCGCCGGGGAACAGCTCGGCGGCGAGGCCGAGGCCGAAGTGCCAGCCCTCCGGATCGCCGAAGCGGTAGCCGGCGCCCAGCGTGATGCCGAAGCCGTCACCCTGCAGGAACTGCTTCTTGCTGACCGACGAGAACTCGACCAGCCCGATCACGCCGCTCTCGTGCGCAGCCTGCACGCTGAGCTTGACGCCCGGGCCGTTCAGCGAATCGGAGATGCCGCGGGTGCGCTGGTCGGAGGTGACGCGCACCTCGGTGTCGACGGCGTAGCTCGCCGTCTGGCTCTCGGCCGCGAACGTTGGCACGGTGATGGCGAGCAGCAGCAGGCCGATGGGCACCGGCGGCCGGCTGAACAAGGTCGGTTGCATGGGCGTCTCCAGGGGTGGGGGTTGAAGCGGACCGGGATCAGGGTTTGCAGACCGGCGTGTCGGGCAGTGCCGCCACGCGCTTGAGCTGCTCGGTCTGGCCGAGCACCTCGACGCCGACGAAGGCGCGGATGTGGAGGTCGCCCGACTTGACGCGCAGCACGCCCTTGTATTTCTTCTTGTCGCGCGGGTCGTAGACCCAGCCGTCGCGCCAGGCATCGTTGTCGTAGCGCTCGAGCTGGGCGATCAGCACGCCGCAGGTGTCGGCCGGGGTGCCGGCGTCCTTGTCCCAGACGATGCGGCCGCACAGCGCGGCGGGCCGGTCGGCGCAGGGCTTGAACTCGATCACGGCGTCTTTCTCGGCGGTCTGCCACAGGCCCTTCGCGTCGTCGGGGCCGGCCGCCATGGCAGACAGCACCAGCGAGCTCAACATCACGCCCGTGACCCACTCAACGCAAGACATCCACTTCATGTCGCCGCCCTCAGTCAGTAGTCATCGCTAGTTTATAGTCATGACTATCGTTTTGTCACCCACTTGATCGACCGCCGATCACCGGACAATCCCTGAGCCACCTGCCCACCACGATGCCGACACCCCGGAAGAACCAGCCCGCGCTGGCGACCAAGAAGCAGCCGGCGCAGCAGCGCGCGACCGACACCTACGAGCGCATCCTCGAAGTCACGGCGCAGACGCTGGCGGATGTGGGGATCGAGCGGCTGTCGACCAACCTGGTGTGCGAGCGCGCCGGGCTGACGCCGCCGGCGCTGTACCGCTACTTCCCGAACAAGTACGCGCTGCTGAGCGAGCTGGGGCAGCGGCTGATGCAGGCGCAGAACGAGCGCATCGGCGACTGGATCTCGCCCGAGGTGCTGGCCGGGACGGCAGAGGATCTGGAGCGGGCACTCGAGGGGCTGATCCTTGCGACGCATGAAGCGACTGCGCAGACCGAAGGCGGCGTGTGGATCATGCGGGCGCTGCGCGCCGTGCCGGCGCTGCAGGAGGTGCGGCTCGCGTCACACGCCGCGGTGACGCGCGAGCAGGCGCAGATGCTGGCGAGCGTGCTGCCGGGGGCGGATGTGGCCGAGCTGCAGCTCGTCAGCCGGATCGTCGTGGAGCTGGTCTACGCGACGGTCGAGATGCTGTTCGATGAACCGCTCGATGCGACCGCGGTGGCGCGGACGGTGGCGGGGATGATCGCGAGTCATCTGGGGCGGGTGAAGCCCAGCGTGTTGCCCACCGCACAGACCCCGCCCCGTCGCAGGCGCTGAATCCCCATCGGAAACGGGCGCGCCGCGCCCCACCGTGCCGGTCTGTCGATGAAAGCCCTCGTCTACCTCGGCCCCTGCCAGAAGGCGCTCGAGGAACGCCGCAAGCCGACCCTGCTCGCCGCCACCGACGCCATCGTGCGGATGACGCGGACCACGCTGTCCGACATCGACCTGCGGATCGTCCGGGGCGACGTGCCGAGTTTGCCCTCGCGGTGCAGCGACGGCGGCTGATTGCTCGGCCACCGCATCGACGGCACGCAGGCCCACTATGTGCGCATCCCGCATGCAGACACGAGCCTGTACGCGGTCCCGCCCGGCACCGATGAGGCGTCGCTGGTGATGCTGAGCGACCTGAAGCCGGCAGCCGCCCCATGCAGCGAACCGGATCGCGGCCTGGCGATCACCCACTGGTTCTGCTTCGATCGCATCGTCGCCGCCTACGATGACGCCGCGCGGGCCATCGGCGCGCAGCGCCCCAGAGTGATCATCCAGACGTGAATGCTGCTTCGAGGGCGACTGCGTGGCATCGCAGCGCAGGTGTGTGCGCAAGACCACCGACGCATGCCGGTCGATCGGCTACGGTGGAAGCGATCCGCGTGTGATCGCACGCCACAAGGGGGCCAAGATGAACAACGACGACGACCTGCGTCACGGCGACGACCCGCAAGGGATTCCCATCGACGCCGAAGCGACAAACCAGGCCTGGGCGCGCCGCAGCCCGTCCATCGAGGACCAGCAGCTGACCAGCGCCACCGTGCACTGGCTGGATGCGCTGCCCCACGGCGTGCGACCCGTGCACCTGCCCGACGACTTCCCGCGCATCGCCAACGACTTGTGCCGGCTGTGGCCGACCACGCCGGCGCTCGACCTCTACTTCGAGGAGAAGGAATTCAGCCTGCGCGAGGACCGCCGCGGATTCCCGGCGCTCATCAAGGAGGAGTTGCTGGCACTGCACGTCCACTCGCTGCACACCCGGCCGCTGCCCTACGAAGTGCGGGCGCCGCAGAGGGCCTCGCTGCTCGGCTGAATCGCACCCGCGCCGCTACGCCAGCAGCCGTGCGTCGCCGCTCGACCGGGCGCGGTCCGACAGCAGGCTTGCCAGGCCGGCACGAAACGCCTCCAGCGCCAGTGGCTTGGTCCAGTAGTCGAGCGCGCCCAGGTCCAGTGCCCTGGCCACGTCCGCCGACGTCGCGTTGGCCGACACCGCCACCACCCGCAATGCCGCCGTGGCCGGATCGTCGCGCAGGGCAGACAGCAGCTCGAAGCCGGACAGGTCCGGCAACTGCATGTCCAGCAGGATCAGGTCGGGCTGCCGGCTGCGCGCCAGGGCCAGCCCGTCGCAGCCGTTCTCCGCCTGCAGCAGTTGAATGCCCTCGCAGCGCGTCAGCATCTGCGCCACGAGGAGCTGGTTGACCGGCTCGTCCTCGATGTAGAGCACCAGCGCCCCGCTCTCCGGCGACGACACCGTCACCGGCATCGGCATTCCGGCGGCGACCTTGCCCGCCGCGAGGACGCAGGACGGCAGGACCACCCGTGCTCGCGTACCCGATTCAGGGCTGCTTTCCACCTCGAGCCGGCCGTTCATCAAGCGCACCAGCTGGCGCGCGAGATTCAGCCCGATGCCCGAGCCTTCGACCGCATGGTTTTCGCGACCCAGCCGGTTGAAGGGCTCGAACAGGTGCGACAGGTGCTCCTGACTCATGCCGATGCCGTTGTCCACCACGTCGAGGCAGACCTCGCTGCCGGCTTGCGTCACGTCGATCCTCACCTGGCCGCCGGGCCGGTTGTACTTGCAGGCGTTGCTCAGCAGGTTCAGCAGCACCTGCAGCAGACGCCGCGGGTCGGCGACGGCACCGATGCCGTCGCGCAACACCGCGCGCTCCGAGAGCTCCAGCTGGTTCGTCCGGGCGAGCGTCTGGGTGAGCGTGACGGCCTCGTCCAGCACCGACGAGATGTCGCCGCAGACGTTGACGACCTCGATGCGCCCTGCCTCGATGCGCGAGATGTCCATCACGTCGTTGACGAGGCCGAGCAGGTGCCAGCCGGCATGCGTGATCAGCCGCACCCGCTCGGCCTGCGGCGGGGACAGCAGCTCGACCGGGTCGGTGGCCAGCAGTTGCGCAAAGCCCAGCATCGCGTTCAGCGGCGTGCGCAGCTCATGGCTCATGCGCGCCAGGAACTCGGTCTTGGCCCGGTTGGCGTCCTCGGCCACCCTGCGCGCGTGGTCGGCGAACGACGCTTCGTGCCGCTCGCGCTCGCGGTCGGCGTTGTCGAGCGCAAACGACAGGTCGGCACCGAGTTCGCCCAGCAGCTCGGTCACCTCGCCGTCGAAGTGCCGCGGGGTCTTCGAGTGCAGCAGCAACACGCCGATCGGCAGCTCGGCCCGCTTCAGGAGAACGGCTGCCAACGCGCGGATACCCGTCGCCGCGCACCATGCGCGAGCATCGTGCAGCCGCTCGTCGGTCGATGCATCGCCGATCACCACGGTGCTGCCGGCGCGCATCGCCAGCGACATCATCAGCACCTGCGTACGGGCACCGTTCAGCAGGTTCTGGGGCGACTCGGCCGCCGCACGCCGCATCGTGCCGGCCGTGGCCCGGTGGACCTCCCGGCCCTCCGAGAGGTCGATGACCGCGATGTCCAGGTGCCCGGTCGCCACGCACACCTCGCACACGCCCWTGAACAGCTCGCGGGGGTCGGGTCGCCGCAGGATGAGGCGGTTGACCTGGGACATCACCGCATGGAACCAGGTCAGACGCAGCGCCGCAGCCCGGCCGCGCAGCGGCCAGTGGATGCGCGGCGGCGGTGAGGGTGGCGAGGGCGTCGGCAGGTCGTTCGAACTCATGCCCCAGTGTGGGTGACCGGACCCCTGCCCTCCGTGCGCTGTCGCACACAGCCACTGTCGCGCGCCATTGCCCTGCACAACTCGCGGACGGCACTACTGCCAGCCGAAGCGTCGGATATAGATGCGTTTCATCAGCGTCGCCAGCGTGCAATAGCCCAGCAGGATCGCCACCAGCCATGGGAAATACGGCGGCGGCAGCGCCACCAGCCGGAAATGCGCGGCCAGCGGCGACACCGGCAGCCACAGGCCGAGCGCCATGATGGCCAGCGTCATCGCGATCAGCGGGGCGGCCGCGCGGCTCTGCACGAGCGGCAGCTTGGGCGTGCGCACCATGTGCACCACCAGCGTCTGCGTCAGCAGCCCCACGACGAACCAGCCGGTCTGGAACAGCGCCTGCCGCTCGGGGCTGTTCGCCCCCAGCACCCACCACATCACCGCGAACGTCACCAGGTCGAACAGCGAGCTGATCGGCCCGAAGAACAGCATGAAGCGGCCGATGTCGGCCGGATTCCACTTCAGCGGGCGGGTCACGAGTTCGGCATCGACGTTGTCGAACGGGATCCCGGTCTGGCCGACGTCGTACAGCAGGTTCTGCACCAGCAGTTGCAGCGGCAGCATCGGCAGGAACGGCAGGAAGGCGCTCGCCACGAGCACCGACAGGACATTGCCGAAGTTCGAGCTTGCCGTCATGCGGATGTACTTCAGCATGTTGCAGAAGGTGGTCCGGCCCTCGACCACGCCGTCGTCCAGCACCAGCAGGCTCTTCTCCAGCAGGATGATGTCGGCCGCTTCCTTGGCGATGTCGACCGCGCTGTCCACCGAGATGCCGATGTCGGCCGCGCGCAGCGCCGGCGCATCGTTGATGCCGTCGCCCATGAAGCCGACGACGTGGCCGTTGGCGCGCAGCGCGCGCACGATGCGCTCCTTGTGCAAGGGCGTCAGGCGCGCGAACACGCCGTGGGTCTCGGCGGCCGCCTTCAGCGCCTCGTCGTCCAGCGCCTCGACCTGCGGGCCGAGCAGCATCGCATCCGCCGGCAGGCCGACCTGGTGGCAGACCTTGCGCGTGACCTGTTCGTTGTCGCCGGTCAGCACCTTCACGGTGATGCCGTGCGCGGCCAGCTTGCGCAAGGCCGGTGCGGCGGACTCCTTCGGCGGATCGAGGAAGGCGATGTAGCCGATCAGCGTCAGGCCGGACTCGTCGGCGACGGTGTAGGTGGATTGCGCCGGCGGCATCGTCTTCACCGCGACGGCCACCACGCGCAGCCCTTCCGCGCCGAGTGCCTCGGTGACGGCCTGCGTGCGTGCGCGCAGCGCGGCATCCAGCGGCTGCGTGGGCATCGCGTGAGCGCCGTCGAGGCAGGCATCGGTCGGGCCCGGCACGCGCACCGACGTGCAGGCGGCCAGCACTTCGGCCACCGCGCCCTTGCAGATCAGCTCATGGTGCCGGTCCTGCCCGCCTTCGAGCGCTGCCACCACCACCGACATGCGCCGCCGCTCGAAATCGAAGGGGATCTCGTCGACCTTCCGGTAGGCATCCTTCAGCTTCAGCACCGCCGGCAGCTCGACGTGGTCGAGCACCGCATGGTCCAGCAGGTTCTTCAGCCCCGTCTGGTAGTAGCTGTTGAGGAAGGCGAAGTTCAGCACCTCGTCGGTGTCCTGCCCATAGGCATCGGCATGCCGGGCGAGCGCGATGCGGTCCTGCGTGAGCGTGCCGGTCTTGTCGGTGCACAGCACGTCCATCGCGCCGAAGTTCTGGATCGCGTCCAGCCGCTTGACGACCACCTTCTTGCGCGACAGCAGCACCGCGCCCTTGGCCAGCGTGCTGGTGACGATCATCGGCAGCATCTCGGGCGTCAGCCCCACCGCCACCGACAGCGCGAACAGGAAGGCCTGCAGCCAGTCGCCCTTGGTGAAGCCGTTGACGACGAACACGACCGGCACCATCACGCCGGCAAACCGGATCAGCAGCCAGCTGACGCTGTTGACGCCGGCCTGGAAGGCGTTCGGCGCGGTCGACGCCGTGCCTGCATGCGCGGCCAGCGTGCCGAAGCAGCTGCGCGGGCCGGTGGCCACGACGACCGCGGTGGCCGTGCCCGAGACCACGTTGGTGCCCATGAACACCAGATTGCGCTGGGCCAGCGCGCCTTCGGCGGCCTCGGCGTGCGGCTGCACGAACTTCTCGACCGGCAGCGATTCGCCGGTCATCGCGGCCTGCGCGACGAACAGGTCGCGTGTGGCGAGCACGCGGCAGTCGGCCGGGATCATGTCGCCGGCCGACAGCGCGACGATGTCGCCGACGACCAGGTCGCGCTGCGCGAGCTCGGCCGGCGCAACCGCACCTGCGCCACCGCCCGCCGGTCGGCGGATCACGCTCGCGGTGTTGCCCACCAGCGCGCGCAGGCCTTCGGCGGCGCGGTGCGAGCGGCCCTCCTGCACGAAGCGGATCAGGGTGCTCAGCGCGACCATGGCCGCGATCACCACCGTCGCGCTCGCGTCGGCGCTGACGAAGGACAGCGCGGCCAGTGCGGTGAGCAGCAGGTTGAAGGGATTCAGGTAGCAGCGCCACAGGTGCAGCCAGCCGGGCAGCGGCTTCTCGTGGGCGATGTCGTTCGGACCGTCGCGGGCCAGGCGCCGCGCCGCCTCGTCGGCCTCCAGCCCGTCCGCGTTGGATTGCAGGCGATGCAGCACGGCATCGGCCGGGTCGCGCGCGGCGGCCAGCAGGTCGGGCGCAAGCAGYGCGCCCGCGGAGGCCGGTGGCAGCGCGCGGGTCAACGACTCGAGCAGCGGGCGGCGCTCGAAATGCCGCTGCGCGCGCCGGTGGTGCAGGAAGGTGCTGAAACCCTGGGTCAGGTGCCGGTGGCGCGCCGCTTTGCTCATGAGGGCCGAGCCTGCAGGCTGGCGGCGGTAGGCACTTGATCTGGATCAAGCGGCGTGCCGGCCCTTTTCTTCGCGCCGTCTCACACCGGTGCGAAGTGGTGCGTGCCGTCGCGCTTCAGTTGCGCGACCAATCCGAATTCCCAATCGAGGTAGGCCTGCATCGCGGCCTGCGCGTTGTCGGTGCCCTCGTAGGGGCGGCGATAGCGGTCGGTGCGCGGTGATGCGAGCCGCTGCTCGCCGGCCTCCACCGGCAAGCCTGCTTCGGCCCAGGCGGCGGTGCCGCCTTGCAGCACCTGCACCTCGGCCTGTGAGCCCAGCAGCTCTTGCAGCTCGTGTGCCGCGAACGGCGCGAGCAGGCTGGTGCCGCAGGTCACCACGATGCGCTTCGCCGAAGGCAGCCCCCTCAGCGCCTCGCGCAGCTGCGAGCGCAGCACGAACCACGCGCCGGGGATGTGCCGCTTCACGTGGCTCGCGCTGGTCGTCACGTCGATCACCTGCACCTCGGCTTCGGGACTCGCGAGCCAATCGGCCAGCGTCTGCGGCGTGATGCCGCGCACCAGCGGCGGCGCGGGTCGCGGTGGCGCATCGGCGCCCGTCTCCAGGCCATCGGACGCCGCATCGGCCTCGAGCACCGCCACCTCCCAGCCCATCTGCGCCAGCCACGACGCGCTCATCTCGGCGCGCACGCCTGCATCGCGTGATCCGCCCGGCGTGCCGTCGTGGTCCACCAGCACGATGCGCGCACCGCGCACCGGGGCGTGCACGTCGGTCTCCTGCACCAGTTGCCCGCCCGGTGCGCTGCGGAAGCCTTGGCGATGACCCGCCGCGTACTCCTCCGGCGTGCGCACGTCGAAGCGATACGTCGTGCGGCCCGGCTCGGCCACCCAGTGCGCCAGTTGCGCGGCACCGATGCGCCGCACGCTGGCACGCTCGGCCACCGTCCGCGCATCGTGCCGCGC